>JANMWU010000507.1:0-11977 GCA_031380785.1 Gemmatimonadaceae bacterium | reverse complement strand
GCAAGCGTCGTCAGGACGAGCTGCGACTCGAAGCGGTGGTCGTCACGGGGGGTGTGGCTTCGCCTCCTGCAACGCCGGCACCGACCGAGAATTCCGGTGTGGCGAAGCGCGCGATGCCGAAGCCGGCGTCGCTGCCGGGATATGTCGCCACTGATGAACAGTCGTTGCCGTCGGTCACGCGTCGCACGTACATGTCTTCATCCGGCACGGCGCTGCTGCTGCTGATCACGCAGCCTGTGGTCCACGCCAAGGCGCAGGCCGGAGGCGCGCGTGCGTCAGAGTTTGTGGTGACGACTGACAGCGGTCGCAGCATTGTGCGCTGGCATTCGCGCGGCTTCGACTACGAGCTGCAGGCGCTGCTGGCACCGGATTCATTGATGAAGCTGGCGACGCAGATCAAGTAGCGTTCGCCGCGCGTTCATTCGTCACGGTTTTTTTGTGGGTACTGCGGAAGCCGGCGGTTTGGTGTTCGTCGGCGTATCGGGTTTCGTCAGCTCGAGGGCGACCTCGCGACCAACCCGGAGACCCCAGAGCGAGCCAGCGTACGATGAATTCGCGCTGATGATCGGTGACACGAGACTGAGGCGCTGGCCAGTGGGCGACTGATAGAATGCGATCAGGGCGCGCAAGTCGTCGGAGGAAAAATAGCGCGCGTAGTCATTCGCGATTGGCGCCAGCAGCGAATCGGCATCCTGCTCGGCGCGCGCAAGAAATTTTTCCCAGAAGCCCGGCGGCACCGGGACCATGGCACCTTGCCGTGTGCTCGACTCGCGCATCGTGCGCACCAGTTGCTGCCTGAAATTCGCGGCGACCATCAATTCGCGAACCAGCGCGAGCCTGGCAGCATCGCGTGGCACGGGGATGGTATCCACCGTCTGCGCGCCGGCCGGATGCGCGGCAACCATCAGCGATGCTGCAAATATTGAGAGCGTGCGACGAATCATGATGGCTCCGTTCGAGTGCAGCGAGAGGAAGGTCGCAACGCAGCGGTTGCGACGGAGAATCATGGCGCTGTGCCGAGTGTTATTCGCGATACGGCGAACCGCCACCACCGGAGGCGCGGCCGCCGCCACCACCACTGCCGCCACCCCGGCGTCGGCGGCGCTGCGGCGCTGCGCCGTCACCCGATGCTCGCGGCGTGCTGCCGTCAGCTGCCGGACGCGCTTGCGCAGCCGGGCGTCGAGCCTGTCCCGATGATGATGATGCGGCGCCGCGCCCACCAGGCAAAGGTTGCCCGGCCTTGCGTGCGGCCTTCTCGGCGGCGCGCTGCCGATCGGCCGCCTTGCGCGCGCGGATTTCCTTGATGCGCTCGGCGATCGGTACTTCGAACACCTGCGATGTCCTGGCGCTGTAGTCGAAGTCCGGCAGCGTGACGCGTGGCAGTCGACGACCGACGGCCTGCTCGATTGCACGCACCTCGCCCTCTTCTTCCGGCGCGACGAAGGTGAATGCATCACCTGTCGCTTCCGCGCGGCCGGTGCGGCCCACGCGGTGGATGTAGTCCTCCGGCTGCGCGGGAACATCAAAGTTCACCACGTGACCGAGGTCCGCCACGTCAATGCCGCGGGCGGCGACATCGGTTGCGACCAGTACACGGATGCTGCCGTTCTTGAAGCCGTCGAGCGCGGCTACGCGCGCCGCCTGCGATCGGTTGCCGTGAATACGCGCAGCCGACACGCCGTGCTTCTCGAGCAGTTCGAACAGCCGGTTGGCGCGATGCTTGGTGCGCGTGAACACCAGCGCCTCTTTCATGTCGCCGCGCTCGAGCAGCTTCACGAACAGCGCCGGCTTGAGATCCTGCGACACCGGGTAGAGCGCCTGCGTGATGCCGCTGGCCGGCGCCGACTTCCGTTCGAGATTGATCTGCGCCGCATCCTTCAGCAGCTCACGCGACAGCTGTACGATCGCGGAAGGCATTGTGGCGCTGAAGAGCAGCACCTGCTTCTTCGCGGGCAGGTGCGACAGGATCCGCTTGATGTCCGGCAGAAATCCCATGTCGAGCATGCGATCGGCTTCATCCAGCACCAGATGCTGCACAGCCGCCAGTGATGCATATGGCTTCGACAGATGATCGAGCAGACGGCCAGGCGTGGCGACCATCAGATCGACCTTGGTGCGAAACGCGTGCTCCTGTGGCCCCATACCCACGCCACCGTAAATGGCGGCGCTGGTGAGTGCCGTGTGCACCGACAACGCCTGTGCGGTTTCCAGCACCTGAAGCGCCAGTTCGCGCGTCGGCACCACGATCAGCGCTCGTGTCGATCCGCGTTTGCCCGCCAACATGCGGTGCAAAATCGGCAACATGAACGCCGCCGTCTTGCCGCTTCCCGTTTGTGCGCAGGCAAGTACGTCGCGACCGTCGCGCGCAGGAGGGATCGAATCGCTCTGGATCGGCGTCGGCCGGGCGAATCCGAGCTCCTTGACCGCCTGCATGAGAGACGCGTCGAGCGACAACGCAGCGAACGTGGGAACGGCCACAGGAATCGGGGACAGGGGAGATTCAGCTATCCGCGACAGCGTGCCGCAGCGTGTCGCAAGATAGTCCCGTTCAGGCCTGCTGAGTGACTCGTGCGCGGCGCGCAGCGCGCAACGCACCCTGAATGGCGTCAGTGAGCTGGCTGAGTGTGTACGGTTTCTCCAGCACCATCTCGATCCGCACCTGCTGCAGTCGCTCGGCTGACACCAGACCGGCATAGCCGGTGCTCAGAATGATCGGCAGCGTCGGACGTTTTGCCCGCACCTGCTCAGCGAGGCCCAGTCCGGTCATGCCAGGCATGGTCTGGTCGGTGATGAGCAGCGCGATGTCATCGCGCCCGGCGAGCAGCTCGAGCGCCATCGTTGCGCTGCTCGCGGTGAGCACACGCATGCCGGCGCTGGTCAGACCACGTTCTGTCGCGCGCAGAATGCCCGGTTCATCATCCACGATCAGAATCAGTGGCGCGTCGTCGCCAACCGCAATGCGCTCGCGCGCCGTGGGTACGGCGGCTGCGAACGCTGGCGTCGTGAGCATCGAACTCGCGCCTTCAACCGGCGGGTTCACCAGGCGGAACAGCAGCTCGAATGTCGAACCCTGCCCCTCGGATGATTCCACATGCACCGAGCCATGATGCGACATCACGATCCCGTGCAACACGGCCAGTCCAAGTCCGGTGCCTTCACCAACCGCCTTGGTGGTGAAAAACGGTTCGAAGATGCGCTGACGGACATCGGCGCCCATGCCGGCGCCACTGTCGCTCACCGCCAGTCGCACATACGCGCCGTGCGCCAGATGCGGATGTCGCACCGAGTACTCTTCGCTGGTCAGCGTCACGCGGTCGACCGTCACCCGCAGCATGCCGCCAACGGTGATCCGCATCGCGTGTTCGGCGTTGCTGCACAGGTTCAGCAGCAGCTGCTGCATCTGCGTTGCATCGCCGTTGATCCACGCATTGGCGTCCCGCACTTCCACCAGCAGCTGGACGGTGGTCGGGATCGTGGCCCGCAGCAGTGTCTGCGTGTCGGTGATCAGCGCTGCCAGGTTGATGCGTGCGTGCGCGGGCACCGACCGGCGCGAGAAGAGCAGGATCTGCTTCACGATGTCGCGTGCACGGTCGCTGGCCTGGACGACCGCCGTGAGCGATTCAGCCACGCCGTCGTGATCGTGTTCCACGATCGCGATCTGCGCAAGCTCGGCGTTGGCGCGAATTACCGTGAGCAGATTGTTGAAATCGTGCGCCACTCCGCCGGCCAGCGTGCCAAGCGCCTCGAGTCGCTGGCTGGCGAGCAACTGCGATTCCAGCTCGCGTCGCTCGCTTTCCAGCCGCTTCGTGTCGCGCAGGTCACGCAGCTGATAGTGCACCACTTCGCCAGCGTCCAGTGGAATCCGCGTGCGTCGCAATGACACCGGGATGACAGTGCCGTCGACCGTGGTTGCCATCGTTTCGTACGCGACGGCGTCCTCGTCCACGGGCGCCTCTGCATCGCGTGTGAGAGTCGCGGAGGTGAGGCCGATCAGCAGCTCGCTGCGTCCGTCCGCCAGGAGCGCGGTTGCCGCAGGATTGGCAGCGATCACGCGCTGACCGTCGCAGAGCAGCTGTGGATCAGCGCCGCGATCGAAAAGTCGCCGAAAGCGCTCTTCACTCGCCAATACACGCATCGCTGACGCCTCGGCATTCTGAGCCCGCGCCAGCAGCATCGCATTGCGTCGTCGTACGGCTGCTGCCACACCGATGCCAACGACCATCGATGCGGAACCGATCAGCGCCGCAGTCCACCAGACCGGCCATGACTGTGCAATTACCGCCGCGACCAGCGCCGGCGCGGGCGTCATACGCGGCGCACCGGGCAGTGTCGGCGAGCGATCAGTGACCGGTGCGTCGGGTGGCGATCTGACAAGGGCACGGGATCGTCCCGGGGATCGGCCGTAGGCAAACGTGTGGCTTACACGCTCACATTACGCTGAATGCCCCTGAACGCAACAGGGCGTCTCTGTTGCGTTCCCGGCACTATCGCGCCGCGCGGCGGCTATCGAGGCGGCATTCCCTCGTCTTCCTCGTCGGGCGTCTGGCCATCTGTGCCAGCCGCGTCCACCGGCCGCACGATCAGGTAGTTGTTCGGCGGAGCGACGCCGAGCAGGTACTGAACGAAGTAGTCCCAGCGGCGGCGGATGAAATATGGCTCATTCAGTGAATGCGGTCGATTTGGTGCGATGATCAGGTCAAAGGTCTTGTTCGCCTTGATCAGCGCATCGACCATCTGAATCGTCATCGCCGGATGCACGTTGTCATCCATGTCGCCGTGCATCAGCAGAAGGTGGCCTTTCAGGTTTGCGACCTGCGATACGTTCGCTTCGTTCGCGAAATTGTCGGTGCGCCGCACACTGTCGCGCCGCATCAGGCCCTGATACTTCTCCGCCCAGTAAATGTTGTAGCTGCGGTTGTCGTGATTGCCGGCACCAGAGACGGCGACCTTGAAGAAATCGGGATAGCGCAGAATCGCATCGGTGCTGGCAAAGCCGCCGCCCGAATGTCCGAAAATGCCAACGCGTTCGATATCGATGAAGCTGTGCCGACTCGCCAGCTGCTTGATCACTGCGATGTGATCGGGCAGACCGTTGTCGGCGAAATTGCCGTAGTAGTTGTCATGGAACGCCTTGCTGCGCAGCGGTGTGCCGAGGTGGTCAATCTGCACCACGATGAACCCCAGCTCGGCGATGGCCGCCGGTTCACCGGCCGCCTTGTAGCTCCACGCGCCGACCGATCCGACCTGCGGTCCCGGATAGATGTTCGAGATGATCGGGTAGCGACGGGTGGTGTCGAGATTTGACGGCAGATACATGACGCCGTACAGATCCGTCACGCCGTCGCGGGCTTTGGCGCTGAAAACGCGGGCACCCTTGAATCCCAGAGCGGCAAGCTGCGACGCGTCGGCGGTTTCAAGCTTCTTGATCACGCGGCCCGTCAGCGCGTCGCGCAACACGGTCACCGGCGGAGTTTCGACACGTGAATACGAGTCGATGATCCACTTGTTGTTCGGGCTCACCTGAATGCGGTGATCGGCATCCTCACTGGTGAGTCGCTGAAACCCTGTACCGTCGAAGTTCACCGCGTACAGCTGCGCGTAGTACAGGAACGCATCGGTGTCACGTCCACGCCCGGTGAACCAGACGCGCTTCGTCTTTTCATCCACGGCCACGATCGTGCCCACCTGCCACGGTCCTTCGGTGAGGCGGTTCTTCAGCTGACCATCGGTGCCATAGCGATAGAGATGCCCCCAGCCATCGCGCTCCGACCAGAGCAGCGTTTCGCCGTCAGCGGTCACATACGTCGGCGATGGATCGACGGGGTTGCCGATCTCCACGAAGGTCTTCGATGAATCGGCGGCGAGACGACGCACGGTGCCCGTCGCGACATCCACTTCAACCACGCCCGCCACTTTCGACGCGCGCGACATGGTCGTCAGAAACACCCGCGTGCTGGCCGTATTCCAGGCGGAGTCGCGCGCCGAAAGATTCCACGAGGCCTGTGCCGGCGCCGGATCCAGTTGCACGCGCACATTGGTCCGCGCGTCGCGATCGAGGATCACGAACCCCGGCTTCGGAATCACGCTGTCGCCCGGCAGCGCGTATGGTTGCGTGAAGGCGCGCGGACGCTGCGACGTGTAACTGATGTACGGCATCACGGCCACACCGCGTGAATCCTGCCGACCCACAATCAGATGCTTCGAATCCGGTGCCCAGCGGATCTGCGGACGCCGCGGACGCGCGGGAGTCTGCAGCCGCTCCTGCGGCGAGGGATCACCGAGACCGTAGCTCCAGCTTTCCGCACCATCGGTCGTCAGGCGTACCGAGTCTGTGCTGACGCCGCGTGCGCGCACGTACACGTCGAAATTCCGCACGTACGCTTCCCACTTGCGATCAGGACTCAGCACATAGGGCACGTCGCTCGGCAGCGTGTCGGCGGCAAGGCATTTGTATGATCCGATATCGCACGTCAGCCGACGCTTGCCGAATCGGAACTCGATGTTGCGCTCATCGTCGCCGTCTTTCGCAAACCTGAAGGTGCGAAAGGGCAGCCGCGTCGGGTCGATGCTGGTGTCGGCGGCGGTGCTGATCGCGGCCGCGAGCCTGGCGTTGTCGAACAGCAATTCGCGCGCGCCGCGCACCGGATCGACGAGCACGAACTCGGCACCCTGTCGCACCTTGTTGCGATACCAGAAGCGCGCGCCGTCACGCAGCCACTGCGCCTGCACTTCGTCGCCCGTCACCAGCCGCGTGCTGTTCCACGTCAGCAGCTGTTCGGCGCGATCGTACCGAACCTCAGACGGCGTAGGCGCGGCGGCCGGTGCCTGCGCGGCGACGCGGCATGCGACGGCGAAGAACAGCACCGCGGTGAACGTGGACGGGCGCGAGTGCATGGCGCGAGACCCTTGGGTGGGAAAAGAAGGTGAGTGACGGCTTTCACGAACACAGTACGCGCCGACACTCGTGCCCGCTGCGGCCGGAACGCCGCTGCGCTGCCACCGGTTCCACGCCATCGGAGCCGACCGGGCGCGCACGGCGAAGCGATAGCGATGCGCGTCGCACCAACGCTGGTTCCGGCCGCAGCGTACCCACCTCCAGCAGGGGGCGTCGCTCCGACCTTCCCGTCCTGCCCGGATGTGCTCAGACTGTCTTCGTGCACACCCGCTCTCCCCGATGGACGACTTATGATCCAATACACACCACTGGCGCGCCGATACCGCCGATATCTCCTGCCCCTGGTTGGACTGGTGGCGCTGCCGTCGCTGATGCGCGCACAGGTTGGCGCGTCAACCGACATCATCACCGGCGTCGTGAAAACGCCAGCCGGAGCGGCGGTTGAGAATGCCCAGGTCGAAGCGCAATCCACTGAAACGCAGGTCACGCGTCGCCAGCGCACCAACGCGCAGGGCAAGTACACGATTCTCTTCCCCGACGGCGGCGGTACCTATCGGATCACGGTTCGCTACATCGGGTTTCAGCCCACCACGCTGACCGTCACGCGCAACGGCGACGATGATCGCATTGTGCGAAACATCGTGCTTGGTCAGAGCACAGCGCAGACGCTGGCACGGGTCGAAGTGCGTGCGCGCCAGCGCCCGCCGCAGGGTGGCCCCGGTGGCCCGCCGACGCCCGGTGGTTCTGAGCGCTTTATCGCCGGTGATCAGGCCGCACGCCTGCCGATTGATGCATCCGATCCTTCTGCAATTGCAGCGCTCGCACCTGGCGTGGTTCTGACCGGTGCCGATACGTCGGGTGGTGGCAGCGCGGCGAACTTCAGCGTTGCCGGCCAGTCGTCACAGAGCAACAACGTCACGCTCGATGGACTTTCGTTCGCCGCCGGCTTCGTGCCGCAGGATGCGATCCGCGGAACGCGCGTTGTCACGAACACCTATGACGTCGCGCGCGGACAGTTCTCAGGTGGTCAGGTGTCACAGACCACGCGCAGCGGCACCAACGTGATTCAGGGCTCGCTCTCGTACATCGGGCGCTATCGCGACCTGACGGTGGAGCAGGGCGGCACCACCGGTGCATTTGGCGGTGCATACAATCAGAATCAGTTCGGCGCCGGCATCGGATTCCCAATCGTGAAGGACCGACTGTTCTTCTTCGGTGCACTGCAGGGTCGCCGCAAGGCAGACTTGCTGCCATCACTGCTCGCTGCCGATGACGCTACCCGCTACCGGCTTGGCGCATCACCCGACTCCGTCAATCGCTTCCTGTCGCTGGTGAATGGCTACGGCGTCGCCGGCGCCGGTGGCGTGATCGACGACAACCGTGATGCCGACAACGTGACGGTCCTCGGGCGCATGGATTACGCCGTCAGCGATGCGCACACGCTCACGCTGCGCGGCGACTGGCGCCTCGTGGATCAGACGCCGACGCGCGTTGGCTCACTGGCGCTGCCGCAGACCGGCGGCACCACGAAGAGCACGGGCGGCGGCGGACAGCTCGTGCTGTCGTCACGTTTCGGCACTGCGGTGGTCAATGAACTGCGGGCCGGCCTCGAGGTCGACAACCGCACCGGTACCCCGTTCATCACGCTGCCGCTCGGTCGCGTGCAGGTGCTCAGCGATCTGACTGACGGTACGCAGGGACTCAGCACGTTGCAGTTCGGCGGCAGCACCTCGCTCCTCTCGCAGAGCGACAATACCGTGTTCGAAGCCACCAACGAAACGTCGCTGCTGCTTGACGAAGGCAAGCACCGCGTGAAGATCGGTGGGCTCATCAACCAGACCGGATACACGCAGGATCAGGCGTTCAATCGCTTCGGTACCTACACCTTCAATTCACTCGCCGATTTCCAGGCCAACAGGCCGGCCAGCTTCCAGCGCACGCTCGCGTCGGCCCAGCGCAGCGGTCACACGATCAACTCCGGCGTGTACATCGGTGACACGTGGCGTCCCCGCGACGGCCTGCAGCTGGTGTTCGGTGGCCGCTTCGAAGGGTCGTCGTTCAACGGTGCGCCGGCGCGAAATCCGGCCGTTGATTCAGCCTTTGGTCGCAAGACAGATCTCATTCCCACCGACGCGTCCTTCATGCCGCGCATCGGCTTCAGCTGGTCACCGGCACAGCCGGCGAATGCAAACGGCGGAAACCCGTTCGGCAACGGCGCACTCACGATCCGTGGCGGCGTCGGGCGCTTTCGCGATGCTCCCAACACGCAGCTCTTCTCGGGCGCGCAGACTGCCACCGGTCTGTCAACGGGCGAGCAGTCGATCTTCTGCGTCGGTGGCGGCGTGCCAACGCCTGACTGGTCCGGCTACTTCGCGAACCCATCATCGATTCCGACGGCGTGCGTGGCTGGCGGACCCCCTTCGCAGCTGAACACAGCGCGCAACGTCACCACGTTCAACAGCGACTACGCCAATCCGCGCGCCTGGCGCGGTTCACTCGGCGTGTCCAAGCGCATCTTCGGCCGCTTCAGCATGAACGTCGACTTCAGCGCAGCACGCGGCGAAGCGCAGACGAGCTATCGCGATCTGAACCTGAATACCACGCCGCAGTTCACCCTCGCCAGCGAAGGCAATCGCCCGGTGTTCGTGCCGGCCGGTTCGATCATCACTACAACCGGCGCTGTACCAACGCAGCTCTCGCGCGTCGATCAGCGATTCGGTTCGGTGTACGACGTCGGCTCGCTCAACAAGTCCAGGCAGTGGCAGGGCACCGTCGGGCTCAATGGATTCACCAACCGCGGCGCAATCGTAAACTTCAGCTACACCTACGCCAATGCCCGCGATCAGAGCTCACTTGGCTTCGGCGGCGCCGCCGGCGGTTTTTTCTCGACAACCACGGCTGGCAATCCGAATGTGTCGGAATGGGCGCCCAGCGCCTTCGGCCGGAAGCACAACATCATCTTCACCATCACGCATCCGCTGACGTCGAGCTTCGAGATCACGTCAATTGCGCGGCTCACCTCCGGTTCGCCGTTTACGCCGATTGTCAGCGCGGACATCAACGGCGACGGAGCGCGCAACGATCGCGCCTTCATCTTCAATCCCGCCACTGCTGCCGATCCTGCGGTGGCTGCCGGCATAGCGAAGCTGCTGGCCTCGAAGGACAACCCCGCACAGGCCTGCCTCGCGGCGCAACTGGGCACGCTCTCGTCGCGCAATTCGTGCTCCGGCCCGTGGCAGCCGAGCTTTGATTTGCAGCTCAACTGGCGTCCAACTGCGTTCAACCTCGATCGTCGCCTGACATTCTCGCTCGTCACGGCGAATCTGATCGGCGGCATCGATCAGGCCCTTCACGGCAGCAACAACCTGCGCGGCTGGGGTTCGTTCTCGCAGCCTGACAACACGTTGCTGTATGTGCGCGGCTTTGACGCTGCCACCAACAGCTACAAGTACGAAGTCAACGAACGCTTCGGTGCTGTGCGCGGCAATCAGACCGGCATCCGACTGCCGTTCCAGGTCGGATTCAACATTCGCTACACGCTCGGTCCCGATCAGACCCGCGATCGCCTGCGCGCCGTGTTCGGAACACCGCAGGGCGGCCGCCTGACCGGTGAAGGCATCGCTGCCGGCGTCGGGCGCTTCTTCCCGAATGTCCCGGCGCAGATCATCGAAGCACGTGATTCGATCGGCCTCACGGATGCCGAACTGACGAAACTGAAAGTGCTCGCCGACTCGATCCAGGCGCAGGTCGATTCGCTTACGGCACAGGCCAGAGCGGTCGTGGAGAAAGAGGGAGGCAACCCCGATCCGGCGGTGCTGTTCGGTGTGAAGCTGCGTCCGTTCTTCGAGAAGGGTGGTCGGCTCCGTACCGCCGGCACGGATGGCGCAAAAGCGATCCTCAGCGCCGAGCAGTGGGCGCGCGTCCCGGCGCGCATCAAGACACCGCAGGGCTTCGGTGGCCCCGGTGGCGGCGGCGGTCGTCCGCCGGGCGGTTTCTAGTTCTCGCTCGTTCTCTCATCATCGCGCGCGAAATCGTTCAGCGTGTTCAGTCAGCTGCGGTATATCCTTCGTCGAGCGCCGCGCGGACGCTGGCTGTAAGCTCCGTCCACGTCCACGGTTTCGGCAGCACAGGCACACTCGGATCCAGCGCCACGGAGTCACTCGACATGCGATCGGTGTAGCCGCTCGTGAACAGGAACGGCATCCGATAGCCTTCGTCACGCAGCGATGCGTACAGTTCGCGGCCGCCCATCCGCGGCATCACCACGTCGCTCACCACCAGTGCGATCTCGTTGCCACGCGTCCGCAGCATTTCCAGCGCTTCGGCGCCATCCGACGCCTGCAGCACGCGATAGCCGTGCTTCTCGAGGATGCGTCGGCCCGCGCGGCGCACCATCTCTTCGTCCTCGACCAGCAGAATCGTTTCGGTTGCACCTTCGCGGATCAGCGTCGCTGAACGCGGCGTTGCATTCGGTACCGAGACTTCGGCCAGCGGAAGGCCAATCGTCACACTCGTGCCCTGGCCTGGGGTGCTGCGCACTTTGATCGTGCCTTCGTGTTGCTGCACGAGGCCGTAGATCATCGCCATGCCAAGTCCCGTCCCTTCACCCGGTGCTTTGGTGGTGAAGAACGGTTCAAACAGGTGAGCCAGCACTTCCTCATCCATGCCACGGCCACTGTCGTCGACGGTCACCGTCACCATCGGCCCGAAGCTGCCATCAGGCAGCTCCATCGACGGATCGAAGCCGCCACGCATGGTCAGAATACCGCCCGAACTCATCGCGTCACGGGCGTTGGTGGCAAGATTGATCAGCATGTGCTGCACCGCACCCGGATCAGCGAGAATGCCGGGCAGATCCGGCGCGGCATCGGTCCGCACCGTGATGTTCGACGGCAGCAATCGCGTCAGCAACGCCTGCGTTTCGGCCAGCACCACCTCGAGCGACACCGGTCGCCGCTCCAGTGATTCGCGACGGCTGAACGCGAGCAGCTTCTTCACCATCTCGCTGCCGCGCGTCGCTGCCTGAATCATCTGGCCCACCTCATCGCGCAGCTCATCCATGTCCGGAGGCAGCGACTCCAG
>JANMWU010000360.1:0-3483 GCA_031380785.1 Gemmatimonadaceae bacterium | reverse complement strand
CGATCAGCTTCGCGACCAGCTTGCTCGACACCGCGACGAGGGGACTCTTCAGCGCCGCCTGGAACGTGACGAATTTCCTGAATAACCGAAATCAGAAAGGCGTGCTGAGCTACCTGAAGCTCCGGGGCGCATACGGCACGACGGGCCGCGAACCAAATCCATACCAGCTGCTCACGGTGCAAAGCAGCGGCGCGCAGGTTTTTGCGTTTGGTACCGGTACGTCCAACGCCTCACAGGCGGGCTTCGGCGGTCTGTACACGTCGTTCACGCAGGGATCGTCCAATCTCGGTCCTGAGAAGACGAAGGAAGCGGAGGGCGGATTCGACTTCGCACTGCTCAATTCGCGGATCGACGGTACGGTCACGTACTACAACTCGAATACCGACGCTGTCATTCTCTCGGTGCCGACATCGTACACGACCGGCTACGGCGCAGTCGTGACGAACGGCATGGCGATCAACAACAAGGGCGTCGAGATTCAGGTCAACACGCGACTCATCGACCGTCCCAATTTCCGGGCCGAGCTGGGCTTGAACTGGGCTCGGAACCGGAACCTCGTGAAGGACATCTCCGGTGCAGAATTCCTCACGATTCCCGGAGCGTTCGCGCCGGGTTCTGCGGTCAAGGGCAAGCCGCTGGGCATTTTCTGGGCGAACGATGTCGGACGCTGTCGCCTGGAGCTGACTGACGCAGACAACACCGTGAATGGCGTCGACCTGAACGCAGCCTGTCGGGCTGCCGGTGCGGCCAACCATTCCGAGTACATCGCTGCCGACGGTTTCCCGATCTCCGATCAGGCGAATCGTGACATCGGCGATCCGAATCCGGATTGGACCGGCGCGGTGCGTCTCGGTGTGACGCTGTTCAAGAAACTGAGTGTTTCATCCCTGCTCGACATCCGTCGCGGTGGCGCGGTGTACAACGGCACGCGCGGTGCGCTTTACCAGTTCGGCCGCTACAAGGACACCGAGAAGCGCGCGGTGTGCACGGCGGCATTCACCTGCACCGGTAACGAACTGGTTTTCGGTGATACCTTCCAGCCCGGCCCGACCTTCGGACCCGGCAAAGGCAAAGCGGTTCCGATCGGCGAGAACTACTACGCCAATGGTCAGGGCGGCGGCGGTGGAATTTTCACCGGCGTGCAGGGACCGCTCGTCGAGGATGGCAGCTGGACTCGTCTCCGCGAAGTGTCACTGTCGTACTCGTTCGGTGGCGCGTGGCTGCACAATCTGTTCAATCTTTCCAGCGCGGATCTTCGCGTCGCCGGCCGCAATCTCTGGCTGAAGACGAAGTACAAGGGCGCCGACCCGGAGACGAGCATCAACGGCTCGAACACAATCGACCGTGGCTCGGACTATTTCAACAACCCGCAGAGCCGCTCGTTCGTGCTCAGCGTTTCTCTCAACCGCTAACTGAGGAGGTCACATCACATGCGAATTCGCAAAATTGCAGTCATTGTCGCAGCGGCCCTTGCCTCAGCGTCGTGCGTGAATTTCACCGGCGAGAAGCTCGACACGAACCCCAACTCGCCGCTTACGGCGACGCTGGATCAGGAGTTCGTCGCAACGCAGGGCATCATGTTCTCGCTCCTTTCGAGCGACCTGGCGATGTTCTCGAATGTCGTCATGCAGCAGCTGAGCGGAAACGGTCGGCAGTGGATTGCGTACGACACGTACGACCAGCCGGAAGACTTTCAGTCGGTCGGTTCGTTTTACACGACCGGCGGGCTGATCGACATTCGAAAGGCGCAGGCAACCGCTCGCAAGGGCGGCTACAAGCGGTACCTCGGCGTGCTGCAGGTGTGGGAAGCGCTGGTAATGGGTGTCGCAGCAGACACCTACGGCGACATCGGGTACAGCAAGGCGCTGGATCCCGTCACGCCTGCCACACTCGATCCGCAGCAGCAGGTGTACGCCAGCCTGCAGGCGCTGCTCGATTCCGCCATCACGAACCTGCCCGGCGGTGGGACAGTCACTCCAGGCTCGAAGGACCTCGTGTACGGCGGCAGTGTCACCAAGTGGGTGGCATTGGCGCACACGCTGAAGGCGCGACTGTACCTGCATACAGCCGAGCGGATTCCGGCATCGTATGCGTTGGCACTTGCGCAGGCCAAGCTCGGAATCGGAACGGCCGACAATGACTTCATCACGTACCAGAGTTCGACCGTCGGCGAACAGAATCGCTGGTACGAGTTCAAGCAGGGTCGCTCCGACGACGTTGCGGCCGGGCGCACGATGGTGGAAATCATGCGCACGCGCGCCGATCCGCGCCTTGCACTGTGGATCGACGTGAATGCGAGCGGTCAGATTCGCGGGCAGTATCCGTACACGACTCCGCGCCCGGGCGAGGAGAGTGATCCGTCGTGGCTCACTGACCTCATCGCTGGCCAAGCCGCACCGATGCCGCTCGTCACGTGGGCGGAGACAAGACTGATCGAGGCGGAGGCGGCGTATCGCACTGCCGACGAGGTGGGCGCACGCGCAGCACTCAACGCCGAGCGTGCTGTGGTTCCGCTGCCAGCGGTTGCCGCAACGGTCACGGGCGCGGCGCTGCTCACGGCAATTATGGAAGAGAAATACGTTGTGACGTTCCGCACGCTCGAGTCGTGGAACGACTACAAGCGAACGTGCTATCCGAACATCACGCCGACGGGCGGCAAGACAAACGTGCTTGTGCGCCTGCCGTACGGCTCACAGGAGCGTTCAACGAACCCCAACGTCCCCGCGCTTGGCGCACAGCCGGCGCGAAACTGGAATGATCCGGTGACGACGACGTCAACTGATGGCAGTGTCTGCAAGGGCCAGAAGTAAGTGCGACAGCCGCGTGCCGCTGTCCTGGCAGTCGTGTGCCTGTATTCGACCGTGGGCTGTCACCGGTATGAAACGGTGAATGACCTGCGCGCGATCGCTGGCACGAGAGGCCGCGTCACGCTCTCTCCGGAAGGACGCGGCAGCAACGCGCGCCGACTGGGTGGCGTTGCAATGGACGTCACCGGGGTCCTCGTTGAGGCCCCCGGGGATTCCATTGGCATCAAGGCTGACGAAGTCAACTTCTCGGACCTCGGTATTGTGCCCTACGCACAGGGTGAATTGCACTTCGCTTCCCGCGACGTGTCATTCGTCTCCAGGGAAGTCTTCAATCGAAAGAAGACGACCATTGTCTCAGTACTGGCGCTGGTCGGTGCCGTTGCAATCGCGGTTGCGTTCCAGCCAAGCTCAGGATTCTTCGGAATCGGACGGGGTGGTCAGGGGCCGAAGCAGTAGATCGGCGTAACCGACAACGGAAAGGCCCCACGGTGCAATGCACCGTGGGGCCTTTTTTGCGCCGGACAACCGCGCGCGATGACGATTAAATTCAGTTGGCGCCAGTCTTCGCTGTATCCGTCTGAATCACATCGGACGGCACAATCTGCAGGAAGCTCCGCGACAGATTCGACTCGAGCGTCCACAGCAAACTCTGGCCCGGAAGCACGCGCACACGCGG
>JANMWU010000356.1:0-4303 GCA_031380785.1 Gemmatimonadaceae bacterium | reverse complement strand
CGTCCGGTGGCTTCAACTGCATCATCGTCGCGTCACTCGCTGCTGCCAATGTGTTATCGGCATCGGAACAGCTTTGACGCAAGGCTCTTCAGTTACTTGCACTCAAGGAATCGGCCGGGCTGTCCGCTTCATCAGCGCCTCGATCTCTTCGATCTCCCGCGGAGCATTGCTGATTCGCTCGGTGCCTTTCTCGGTGATGATGTAGTCATCCTCGATCCGCACACCCGTGTTCTGATAGCGCTGCACCGCGTCGCGGACCGTGGCGATGAAGGCGCGGTTCTTCGGCGTATCAGGTAGCGCGTCGAGCATCGCGGTGCTGATGTAAATGCCCGGCTCGATGGTGAAGGCGTCACCAACCCTGAACGTGCGATTGCCACTATAGAACTGCGCCGGATCGTGCACTGCCAGTCCGATACCGTGACTGATGCCGTGGATCATCCAGAACATCGCCTGACGGCAGGAGCGCGGCGCGTTCACGCAGTCGGTGCGCCACGGCATATCCAGTGATGCGTCGGGGCTTTCGATCAGACCGAGCTTCGCCAGCCCGCGTGCGCGAATATCCTCCGACGAATCCTGCGCCGCGATAGATGACAGCCCGACCTTCGAATTACGCTCGGCCGCCAGCTGCGCATCGAGTACCAGCTGGTACATGGTGCGCTGCTCCGGCGAGTAGGTGCCGCTGACCGGGATCGAGCGCGTCACATCGGCGGCATAACCCTCGTACTCGGTCGCCGCGTCGATCACCACCAGCTCGCCCGGCTTCAGGTCACCGCGATTCTTCATGTAGTGCAATTGCGTGCCGCGAGCGCCGCTGCCAACGATAGAACCGTATGACGGTCGCGCGCCGCCGCCGCGCATGAACTCGTATTCCAGCGCTGCCTGCAACTCGTACTCCTTGGTCGCGCCCTGCAGCCGCATGGCTGCCCGATGTCCCTCGGAACTGATCTCGGCCGCGCGTCGCAGCAGCGCCAGCTCGGCAGCGCTCTTCTTCGCGCGAACCTGGATCACGTACGGGTGCGCATCGCGCATCGTCATCGTCGGATGCGACGCGGTGAAGCGACGCTCCCACTGCTGCCCGCGCGTGAGCGAGTCCTGCGTGGCGAAGTCGGCGTCGGCAAAATCGGCCAGCGCGAACACTGTCTTCGCTCCTGCCGCCATCGAATCGATCACCGCCTCGACCACGCCGGCTGAACGCGCCTGCATGCCGAGCGTCTGCACAACGGTGAGCGAATCCGGCCGACGACCGTAGTAGAACGCCTGTCGGGCGCCGGCCGGCGTGATGAACAACGTCGATTGCTGCTTGCCGCCGCGCACCTGCATCACGAAGATCGCGTCAGGCTCGGTGTAGTTCGTGAGGTAGCGGAAATCGGCGAGCTGAAAAAAGGGACCGAAATCCGTCACCGGCGTCCGACCGCCAAATGCCACCACCAGACCATCGCCGATTTTCGCCGCCAGCGAATCGCGTCGCGCGTTGTACTCCGACTGCGGTATCTGGGCACCGGCGCCCGGAGCGGCCAGCAGAGCCGCGCTCAGCGCGAGAAAGGAGTATCGGATCCGGGTGATTCGGGTCGGCATGTCGGCGGTCGGTGGCTGGGGCAGATGGCAGGGAGCTGTGTCACGAAACGTGCGGACCTGCGGCTGGCGGCGAAAGGGAGTGGCGCCAGCGGTTGCAGAACGACCGCCTCGTGGCGAGCATCATCGCTGGAAATCCTTTCCCGTTCTTCTGAGGCCCGAATGCGCAAGACGATCCTGCTCGCGATGCTGTTCACCGCCGGTTGCTCGGCCAAACCCGCCGCGCCGGGTGGCAATGCCGGCAGCGACACGACTGCAGCCAACACCGATGTGACGGCGTGGGAGCGACAGGCGGCTCGCATCACGATCGTGCGCGACGACTGGGGCGTACCGCACATCCACGGCAAAACTGACGCTGATGCGGTGTTCGGCATGATCTACGCGCAGGCCGAGGACGACTTCAATCGCGTCGAGATGAACTACCTCACCGCGATGGGTCGGCAGGCTGAGGCCGAGGGTAGTGCGGCCATCTGGCGCGACCTGCGCATGAAGTTGTTCATCGATCCGGCTGACATGAAAAAGCAGTTCGCCGCCAGTCCGCCATGGTTGCAGCAGTTGTGCACCGCCTGGGCCGCGGGACTGAATTACTACCTGCACATGCACCCGGAGACGAAGCCGAAGGTGCTCGCACACTTTGAACCGTGGATGGCGCTGACGTTCAGTGAGGGAAGCATCGGCGGCGACATTGAGCACGTGAATCTGAAGGAGCTCGAGGCGTTCTACGGTGCGAGTGACAGCGCGGCGAAGCAGGTAGCGATTGTCGACCCCTCAGCCGACGAGCGGTTCGTACCGGAGAAGGAACCCACCGGCTCGAACGGATTCGCCGTCGGGCCGCAGAACACCGCATCGAAGCACGCGCTTCTGCTGATCAATCCGCACACTTCGTTCTTCTTCCGCGAAGAAGCGCAGATGGTGAGTGACGAAGGGCTGAACGTGTATGGCGCAGCAACGTGGGGACAGTTCTTCATCTATCAGGGCTTCAACGCGCACGCCGGTTGGATGCACACCTCGAGTGGCGCCGATGTGATCGATGAATATGCCGAGACCGTGACGAAGAAAGGCGACGGGCGGGTGTACACGATCGGCGGCGTGGAGAAGCCGGTCACGGCGCGCAAGGTGACGGTGGCATACAAGACCGACGCGGGACTGTCGAAGCGTGAGTTCACCATTTTCCATACCGAACACGGACCGGTGGTGCGTCAGGCTGACGGCAAATGGATCAGCGTGGCGCTGATGCAGGAGCCGGTGAAGGCGCTGACGCAGAGTTTCACGCGCACGAAAGCAAACAACTACAAGGAATTCCGCGCCACGATGGAGTTGCACACGAATTCGTCGAATAACACCGTATTCGCCGATCATGAGGGCAACATCGCGTACTTCCACGCCAACCACGTTCCAAAGCGCAATCCGAAGTTCGACTGGACCAAGCCGGTGAGTGGCAGCGACACGGCCACGCTCTATCATGGCATCACGTCGATCGACGAAAGCCCGAATGTGCTGAATCCCTCGACAGGCTGGATTCAGAACACCAACAACTGGCCGTTCTCGGTGGCCGGGCCGGCCAGCCCGAAGCAGTCGGCCTATCCGAAGTACATGGAAACGTATCTCGAAAATCCGCGCGGCATTCACGCCATGCGGGTGCTCGGCGCACGCCATGATTTCACGCTCGAGACGCTGCGCGATGCGGCGTTCGACAGCTATCTGCCGTCGTTCGCAGAGTTGATTCCGCTGCTGGTGAAGGCGTACGACGCCATGCCGATGGGCAACCCGTTGCGCGCGAAACTTGGCGAGCAGGTGTCGGCGCTCCGCACCTGGGACTACCGCTGGTCCGAAAGCTCCGTGCCGACGACGCTGGCAGTCTTCTGGGGCGAGGAGTTGTGGCGGTACTCACGCGCCGATGCGCAGAGCGAAGACATGTCGGTGTACGACTTCATGGCGAAGAAGACGACACCGCAGGTGAAGCTGGAGATGCTGAAGGCGGCGTCGGATACGCTGGTCGCGAACTTCGGCACCTGGAAGACATTCTGGGGCGACATCAATCGTTTTCAGCGTCGCACGGGCGACATCGTGCAGCCGTTCAGCGACGTGGCGCCGAGTACTCCTGTGCCGTTTACATCGTCGCGCTGGGGTTCGCTGGCGTCGTTCGGCGCGCGTCCGTATCCGGGCACGAAGAAGTGGTACGGCACCAGCGGCAACAGTTTTGTGGCGGTGGTCGAATTCGGCGACAGCGTACGCGCCAAGGCGGTCACGGCCGGCGGTGTGAACGGCAGTCCGGCGTCAAAACATTTCAACGATCAGGGCGAGCGGTATGCGGCCGGCAACCTGCGTGACGTCTACTTCTATCCGTCGCAGCTCGTCGGGCATACGGAGCGGACGTATCATCCTGGGCACTAACACAATTCGGCATCGCGACAGCAAAGACTGAACTGCTTTGACACGAAGCCGCAAAGCCGCAAAGCGGTCAGCGCGCGGGCAAGCATCGGGCGCAATCCCGCAGAGATTATTTTGTGAACAGCAGTGCAGTTGCAGTTTCCAGAAGAAGTTTGCCTCGCACCACGCCGACGCTGGCATCGAGCAGTGAAAGCTTTGAGCCTTTGCGGCTTTGCGTCAAAGCTGTTTCATTGGTCGCGCCGCACCGACCGACGCCAACAGCAACAGTAAAGATGCTTTCGAGAGAATGCTGAGTTGAAGAAGATCCCGGATGTCAGTGAACTGCTCGATCTGAAGGGTA
>JANMWU010000341.1:0-4844 GCA_031380785.1 Gemmatimonadaceae bacterium | reverse complement strand
ATACAGCTCTGCGACATTGATCCCGGCAAACTCACCGTTGTTCGTGACCCGGTGTGTCACTTCGATCAGGTGGAAGTCGTGTCCATCGATGTCGCTCGGCCCCTGCTTCATCTTCACGCGCAGTCCGGCGCCGAAGCTCGGCGACGAGCACTGCCCGCGAATCACGTCGCCCATGCGCTCGGCGGCCTCGATTCGCAGCTTCGCGTCGCCGGCAAGCTGGTTGGGGCCAATGTCTCCGGTGAAGTCGTACATCTCACCGCGCGCACCACCGGTCTGGCTGGATGCAGCGCCGGTGGAATCGGGGCGATGCAGTTCGTGATCAGCCAGCGCGATAGATGCCGAGTTCACACGGTGTTCGCGATGAATTTCGAATACCGTGTCCGGCTGGGGTTTCATGTTCTGCGTGGTGCTGTGCACGACCATGCTCTCGCCATGGATCGCCGGGATCGTGCCGGCCACGGAATCGGACGCGATCAGGGTGTGCTTTCCGTCGGTATGCTCAAACGCGTAGTACAACCCCGCCTCTTCCAGCAGGCGGGTGACGAACTGCAGGTTGGTCTCGCGAAACTGTACCACGTACGGAACCTTGGGCCCGGCTGCTGCCACCCGCAGCTTGATGTCCGTCACGCCGGCAGCTTTGCACACTTTCTCGACGATGTCGGTGAGCGACATATCCTCGAACGTGCGGCAATCGCTGGACAATGAGAGGAACCACAGTGCGGGCACGATTTCGGCGCGATACGAAGCGTACTGGTTGTTGACGCCGAGGTTCGTGAACGAGCGCACGTGACCATTGATGCTGCGGAGCGAATCGTCTTCACGCACGATCTGGATCGTCACGTTCTTTCCGAGCAGGTCCGACGCCTTGACCGCGTAGTTCTCCGAGAGGAAGTCAACCGTGAACAGGAACAGCTCAGATACCGCCTCCGTGCCCGTCATGCTGCTCGGCACGAGCACGTCCTTGCCGAGCGGCGTGGTGATGCGCAGCCGGCGGCGATCCTGAGTCAGCACTGGCATGGTTACGTCGCCAGCGCCGGCTTCAATTCACCGGCCACCGCCGCCTCGAACTCGGCGTGCGCGCTGCGACTGCTCTCGCTGACTTCATAGGCAAACTCGCCGTTGTCATCCACTGACACGCGCACCTGACTCGGGTGCTCGCCGACTGACAGCGCTTCGAGCAGCCGCTTTGAAATTTCGGGCAGCATCGTGTTGGAGAGAATGTTGTCCACGTTGCGCGCGCCGCTTTCCACTTCGGTGCACCGCGCCGTCACCGCGTCCACCAGCGCATCGTCGTACAGCAGCACCATCTTGTGTGTCTCGCGCAGGCGGCGCGCAATCTTGTTCAGCTTCAGTCGCACGATCTTCTTCAGGTTCTCATCGCGCACCGGGAAGTATGGCACGATGACCATGCGGCCAAGGAAGGCTGGCTTGAACACCTTGTTCAGTTCCGGCTTGAGCGCCAGCACCAGGCCCGGCGAATCCGGCATCGTTTCCGGATCGGCGGTGAGCGTCATGATCGTGTCGGTGCCGGCATTGGTGGTGAGCAAAATGATCGAGTTCTTGAAATCGATCTGCCGACCTTCACCGTCGTCCATCACGCCCTTGTCGAACACCTGGAAGAACAGCTCGAGTACGTCTGGATGCGCTTTCTCCACTTCGTCCAGCAGTACAACTGAGTAGGGACGGCGACGTACCGCTTCAGTGAGCACGCCGCCTTCACCGTATCCGACGTAGCCCGGCGGCGATCCCTTGAGCGTGGAGACAGTGTGTGCCTCCTGAAATTCGCTCATGTTGATCGTGATGATGTTGTGCTCACCGCCGAACAACAGGTCGCTCATCGCCAGCGCGGTTTCCGTCTTGCCTACGCCGGACGGACCGACCAGCATGAACACGCCCTTCGGCTTGTTCGGATCCTCGATCTTCGCGGCCGACGTGCGCATGCGGCGCGCGATTGTCTCGATGCCCGCATCCTGACCAATGATGCGCGCGCCCATCAGCTTCTCCATCTGCAGCACCATCGACAACTGATCGCGCAGCATCTTGCCGACCGGCACCCCGGTCCAGCCGGAGATCACCTCACCCACGATCGATGCGTCGACCGACACGCGCATCAGTGGCGTCTCGCCTTGCAGCGCCTCGAGTGACGCGGTGCGTTCGGCAAGCACCGCGCGCAACGCGGCGAGATCTTCAGCCGGCGCAGCTTCGGTTGTCGCGCCGGGAATGGCAGCGTGCGCGGCCTCGATCCTGGTGCGAATGCCGCGAATCTCGTCCACCAGCTTCTTCTCCTCACTCCATCGCGCCTTCATCTTCCCGAGCGCTGCTTCCTTCTCGGCGCGCATTTCTGCGATGTTCGCGAGCCGCTCGCGATGATCAGCGCCCAGCGCCGCTTCACGTTCCAGCACGCGCGACTGCACCGCCAGATCGTCAAGCCGACGCACCAGATCTTCCACCGGCGCCGGCGTTGCCTGCTGCCCAAGCGCCAGACGAGCGCAGGCGGTATCGAGCACACTGACCGCCTTGTCAGGCAGCTGGCGGTCGGGCAGGTAGCGGTGCGACAGACGCACGGCGGCGTCCAGTCCATCATCGGTGATGCGCACATTGTGATGTGCTTCAAGCGCCGGTACGACACCACGCAGCATGATCAGGCACTGATCTTCGCTGGGCTCCTCCACTTTCACGAGCTGGAATCGGCGCGAGAGAGCCGGGTCCTTTTCGAAGAACTTCTTGTACTCAGCCCACGTCGTGGCCGCGATCGTGCGCAGTTCACCACGCGCGAGCGCCGGCTTGAGCAGGTTCGCTGCATCGCCCTGACCGGCCGCACCGCCGGCGCCGATCATGGTATGCGCTTCATCGATGAACAGAATGATCGGCGACGGCGAATTCTTCACCTCTTCGATCAGGCTCTTGAGTCGGTTTTCGAATTCACCCTTGACGCCGGCGCCGGCCTGCAGCAGGGCCAGATCGAGCGTGCGAATCGTCACGTTCTTCAGCGGCTCAGGCACATCGCCTTCCACCACACGTCGCGCAAATCCTTCAACCACGGCGGACTTTCCGACGCCGGCCTCACCCACGAGAATCGGATTGTTCTGCCGGCGACGCGTGAGGATGTCGATCAGCTGCCGCACTTCGAAATCGCGACCGAGCACCGGATCGATCTTTCCTTCCTTCGCGCGGGCTGTGAGATCGACGGTGAACTGACCGAGTGCCGTACCCTTGCCGCCGGCCGGCACACCGCCGCCGGAGGATGATCCTGACGAGGCGCTGCCGCCGCTCGACGAAATCGCGGTCATCTCCGCCGCCGCTTCGGTGGACGGCGCCGTGATCGTCACGAACTCCTTGCGCAGAACTTCGCCCTGAATCTTCTCGAACTCGCGACTGATTTCGATCGCGAGTCGCGTCAGTTCGGTATTCGACACGAGCGCGACAATGCAGTGACCAATGCGCACGAACGGTGCGCCGTATTCCAGCGAACCGGCGGTCCATGCTTCGGTCAGCATCTTCACCAGCGTCGGGCTCAGCGCCGGTGTGCGCGCATTGCCGCTCTTCAGCCGATCGAGACCGCGCGCGAGATCATCGGCGAGCCGTGTCCGGTTCACACCAAAGTGTTTGATGATCAGCGCCAGATCGTTATCGGACGCGTCGAGTGCCTTCACAAGGAAGTGCTCGACCTCGACATCGTAGTGGGTGCGGGACAGGCACAGACCAGCCGCACCATCGACCACACCGCGCGTGGCCGAATTCAGTTTTCCGATCAGCGACCGCAGGTTGACGCTCATGAATCCCTCGGGTGTGGTCGTGCGTTTTGTGTGGAGCGTAAGCGAAGTTCGGGTAGCACAAAGGGCGTCGCAGCGCGCGGCCGGCAAGGCGGAAACCGCAGCAATACCCGCGGTATTGCGATGATTTTCAACGATGCCGGGTGGGATGCCGCGGCGACCGACTGCACCCGGAACTTCGTTTACACTCCACGAGTCAGTGTTCAACTACTAGTCAGGTCAACAGAGCCGCAAGGTCGTCTCGTCCGGGTCGCGCGATAGCGGCCGGCTGGCAAGCCAGGTACCACGTCCCAGCCCGGGACCGCGCCGCGTCGCCTTGCTCCCGTCCGGCACATCCAGCATGCACGGAGTCACTTCGCGGCGGGCCAGTACCAGCTGCGCATCCACTCCTACCATATCGTCGGCGTACAGCCGTGCGAGTGACCGCAGCTGCTCATACGCCGCGCCGCCGGGCACCAATTCGTTGAACTGGACGCGACTGAGTGGTCCGAGCCGCAGCCGCACACGGGCGTGTGCATCCCAGACGGCGTCGCCGAGGACGCCAAAGCCCAGCCGACCCGCCTCGACGTCGTCCTCAAGCTCACACTGGCCGCCGGTGTCCAGCGACCGCCATTCGCCGACGAACTGCTCCACCGTGGCTGGAATATCGAAGTAGTCGCCGATCAGGCGCGCCAGGCCATCGGCGGGACGCGTGCGGCTCGAAAGCAGGCTGGCGTAGAACGCGGGGACGGAGTCCGCGAACGGCAGGCGGTTGCGCAATCCGGTCGTGCCCAGTCCGGCCAGGTCCAGCAAGTGGTCGAAGAACCGGTCGTCAGAACCTGACTCGTGCGCCACCACGGCATTGTTCTTTTCCCAGGCCCGGAACAGCAGGGAAATGGCACGGTGGTTGAAGAGATCGAGGAAGTCGCGGAACGCGGTGTCTTTGGCGCGCGCACGCGTCGATGCATGCTCGGTGTACACGTGCGGCAGAACGCCCTGCGGGCCTGTGAGTCCAAAAAAATTCACCAGCATTTCGGTCGGAGCGGCGCTGGTGTCACCCCGCGCCAGGATCAGTTCCTGAATCTCGGCGGC
>JANMWU010000324.1:0-3869 GCA_031380785.1 Gemmatimonadaceae bacterium | reverse complement strand
GGTCCTGCGCCAATCACCACCGCACCGACCTGCTCCACCATTACACCACCCCCGCTTCCATCCCGATCATCTGATCACGTCTTGTCCCCACGCTGACGAACGTGATCCGCGTCTCGCAGAGTTCCTCGATCCGGTCCAGATACACACGCGCCGCACGCGGCAGCGCATCCAGTGAGCGGCAGTCGGCAGTGGACTGCTTCCACCCATCGTACCACTCGTATACCGGCTGCGCGTTCTCGAGCAGGGCCAGATCGGCCGGGAATTCGACGTGCGTTTCACCGTCGATCAGGTAGCCGGTGCAGATGGCCAATTTGTCGAGGGTGTCGAGCACATCGAGCTTGGTCACAGCCAGATCGGTCAGTCCGTTCACGCGCGCGGCGAGGCGCACCACCACACCGTCAAACCAGCCGCAGCGGCGCGGACGACCGGTGGTCGCGCCAAACTCGTTGCCGAGCGTGCGCATTTGCGTCTGCATCGGCTCTGCAAATTCGGTTGGCAATGGACCTGCGCCAACGCGTGTCGTGTACGCTTTCACGACACCAAGCACAGCATGCAAGGCATTGGGTGCGATGCCGACGCCCGTTGCGGCGCCACCGGCAGTAGTGTTGCTGCTGGTGACGAACGGATAGGTGCCATGATCAATGTCGAGCAGCGATCCCTGCGCCCCTTCAAGCAACACGGCGGCGCCACTCCTGAGTGCACGATGAATCTGCAATCCGACGTCTTCGGCCAGCGCCAGCAGTCTTGGCGCAACCTGCTGCAGCGTTGCCATCGTCTCTTCGACATCGGCGCGCGTCTCGCAGTTCATGAGCGCCAGCCGGCCGTTTGCATTCGCAACCCCAGCTTCCACCAGCGTGCGCAGCCTCACCGGATTGCGCAGATCGAGCACCCGCACACCGCGTCGCGCGACCTTGTCTTCATACGTCGGACCGATACCGCGACCGGTGGTGCCGATTGCCTTGCTCGACGCGCTGGCACCGTCCATCAGCTTGTGGTACGGCATTACGAGATGCGCGCGCTCGCTGACGTACAACCGCCCGCTCACATCGATGCCGTCGGCTACCAGTGCGTCGATTTCGCCGAAGAGTTTTTCGGGGTCGAGCACCACACCGTTGCCGATTGCGCATCGCACGCCCGGATGCATGATGCCGCTGGGGATCTGGTGCAGCACAACTTTCTTGTCACCGATGTGCACCGTGTGGCCGGCGTTGGCACCACCCTGATAGCGCACCACCCAGTCGGCGCGTTCGGCCAGCACATCCACCAGCTTGCCTTTCCCTTCATCACCCCACTGGGCACCAACCACCACCAGCGTGCGTCGCGACGCGTCGAACATCGGATATCTCTTCCTTGGCGCGCCACGACCTCGGGCACGCAGCAGACACGATTCGGAAGCGTCAGCGTGGCCAAGAAGGTGTCAGAAATCCACCCGACGCAAAACGCCACGCGCGATAGGCGCGTGGCGTTGGCGAAAACTACGGTGCCGCTTGGGGTCTGCTACCCCTTACCCGCGGATCAGGCGTCCGGCTTGTCCCGCAGCGCGATAAACGAGAAGGCGCAGCAGAGCGCCATGCCAATAATCGGCGCCGCAACCGGGCCGAGCTTGTAGATACCGTCCATGATGAGCGACGGCACCATGAGATACACGTGTACGAAGGCGTACATCGGAGGCAGAAACACGTCGAGCATCACAGACTCCGGATATCAGGGGCAGGTTCCGCGGCCACACCACACTCGACCGTGAAGCTAATCGTGAACTGGCCGGTTCCAGAGCCCCGACGCGGTACTCGTCAGTGCCAGGCGGCGACCAGCAACCAGCCTCCGATCACACAGCCTGCGACGCTCTTCATCGCCGTCGCCACTGCCCGTCCGATCAGTGCGCCTGTCGCCGCGCGGGTCGCCTTGCCGTGGTCCCTTTCGATCGAGTATTCGCCGAGCAGCGCGCCGATGAATGCGCCGGCGAAGGCGCCAAGCACCGAGCCGACCACCGGCACCGGAATTCCCACAAATGCGCCCACGAGACCGCCGGCGATAGCGCCCCAGGCCGCGCGACGCGAGCCGCCAAACTTCTGCGTGTAACGACCCGAGACCTTGAACTCGAGCCACTCGACCAGCAGCGCCGCGACAGCCAGTACTGCAATCGTCGCCCAGCCGATGGTTGCCGGCGCGACCAGCGCGTGATGCGCCACACCGGCCAGCAGCATCAGCCAGATGCCGGGTAAACCGAGCGGAATCATTACCAGCCCGATGAGTACCGCAGCGAGAAGCAGAATCAGGTCGGGAGTCATCTCTTGGCCTACGGATTTCTGAGGACGCGGTTTCCACGCTATGGCTACGTACTTCTACGAATGCCGTCGAATCCGTTGGCGCGCACGTTTGAAGCATGCGCCTGAAATCCGTCGAACACACCGGTCGTGGCACCGGCATCGTAATGCTCAACCTTGGCGGGCCGCAGACGCTCGACGACGTGGAACCGTTTCTTCAGCGTCTCTTCGCCGATCGTGAGCTGCTGAAGCTGCCGTGGCAGAGCGTTCTCGGAAACTACATCGCCAGGCGTCGCGCACCACGGGTGAAAAAGTTGTACGCCGCCATCGGCGGTGGATCACCGATCCGACGGTGGACTGAAACACAGGGTCGCGGCATGTGCCAGCGGCTCGACGCGATGTCGCCTGAAACGGCGCCGCACAGGTTCTACATCAGCTTCCGCTACGTCGCGCCATTCGCTGACGATGCGTTGCAGGCCATGGCGCGCGACGGTATCACGCGTGCCGTCGCATTCACGCAGTACCCTCAGTGGTCTTGCACCACGACCGGTTCATCGCTGAACGAACTGCACCGCGCGCTCACACGCACCGGACTGCAGGACCGGTTTGACTGGAGCGTGATCGATCGCTGGCATCTCAACGACGGTTTTGTCGACAGCATGGCTCTCGTCACGCGACGGGCGCTTGAAACCGTGCCGGCCGGCGAGCGTGACGATGCACTGATCCTCTTCAGCGCGCATTCGTTGCCGCTCAGTGTCATCGATCGCGGTGATGCGTATCCGGCGGAAGTCGCGGCCAGTGTCGCAGCGGTGATGGAGCGCCTCAGCATTCCGAACGCGCATCAGCTCAGCTTCCAGTCCGACGTCGGCCCGGTGCGGTGGCTCGGGCCGAGCACTGAAATCGTACTGAAGCAGCTCGGCGCACGTCGTCAGCGCGCTGTCATCGTGGTGCCGATTGCATTCACCAGCGACCACATCGAAACGCTGTCCGAGCTGGACATCGAGTACGCGCATGTAGCCCGCGAGGCCGGCATCACGCACTACATCCGCGCTGACGCGCTGAACGCCGAGCCGCGCTTTCTCGACGCGTTGAGTGACATCGTCTCGTCACATCTCGCTGGCAATGCGCCGACGACAGCGAACTACGGTCATCGCTGCCCCGGCTGTACGAATAGCTATTGCAGACCCGCGTTCAAGGCTCACACTCGCGCCGAAAGCACGTGCGCGCCGGAACGTGCTGAATCGAAAGTCGAATCGCTGGTGTGAGGCTGGTAGCGAATTGATATCAGTGACGAACTGAGATGCCCACGCCAACGAAGTAGTCGTCCGATGCCGCAGTCAGTCCGCGTCCAACACGCACATCGTACTGCACATTCCGGTTTGGCTTGAAGCGGAAGCCGCCGTTCACATAGCGCGTTCGCGCCACCGATGCGCCAGCGTCACCCTGCGGCACGAACGCGTAGGCCTCGACGTACGCACCGACTCTGGTCGCGAAATTCCAGCCGACGGTCACCGCCTGCGCGAACTCGGCGTAGCTGGGTCCGACGTCATTCAGCGCGGCGTTCACCTGCGTGCTGCCGCCGAGCGAGAACACGCCGCGGCCAAG
>JANMWU010000300.1:0-8197 GCA_031380785.1 Gemmatimonadaceae bacterium | reverse complement strand
GTCGCAGCGGCAGTGGCTGCGGCCGGCTGATCCTCTTTCTCTGGCTGCTTCGAGCAGGCCGCCAGCAACAGGGCGCACATTGTCACGCAAGGACGTCGACCGTTCACGGGCGCTCCGTCTGAGTCACGAGTTTCTGCGCTGCGATCGCAGTCCAGAGTGCGGCCACGTCGTCGATGTACTGCGCCATCACGTCGCGTGCATTGCGACGCGCTTCCAGCACGCTTGGCAGCGGCGACGCACCCTCGCGATACGCCGTGAGTGCCAGTGTCGCGACGCGCTCGGCCGTCGTCAACAGCAGTCGGTCGCGTGCCACACGACCCTCGGCCGCGATCCGATCACGCGTAGCGCGTGCAATCTGTCGCTGCGATTCGAGCGTGACCACCGCCAGTGCGGCGACGGCGCGCGATCGTTCCGCCTCGGCCGCCTGTACGACGCCCTTGTTGCGACCGGGAAATGGAATCGGCAGCGCCATACCAATCGCCGGCAATGACTGCGTCTGCGCGCCGGTCGGATCGCCCTTCTCGATGCCTGCAGTCAGGCTCGGGGTGCCAAACCGCTGTCGCTTCTCGAGTGCCACTTGCGCCTCTGCGGCATTTACTGTGGATGCGGCAGCGGCGACACGCAGCGGCTGGCCCGCTATCGCAACCACGTGCGCCACATCCGGCAGCTCGAGTGTGTCAGCGAGCGCAATGCGCACTGTGTCAGCTGCCTCACCGATCAGCGTCTGCACATCGAGCAACGCAGTAATGGCTGCCGCCGAGTCGACCGCGGCCACATTGGCTTGCTGACCGGCGGAAATGGTCGCCAGCTGAACATCGAGCTCACTGGCGTCACCGGCGTCGCGGCGGCGTTCGGCGATCCGGCGCAGACTGTCGGCATCCAGCGCATTGCGGCGCGAGAGTGCGGCGCGCGATGCAGCAGCGAGGGCGCGGGTGTACGCCGTATCAATGTCAAATGTGATGCTGGCACGATTGAAGGCATACTGACTCCGCACCGAGCGCTGCGCGGCACGCGCCACATTCAGTCGACTGCCGCGCAGGAGTGCCCCATCGAGCGGCAGTTCGAAGATGAAGTGATACTGCGGCGCGGCTTCGGTGTAGCTGGCCTGCAGATTCGGCTGCAACCTGACACCGGCAATCGTCAGCTGGGCCGCCGCGCGGGCTGTGTCAGCAGCGATCAACGAGATAAGCGGCCCGCGGGACAGCGCCGCGTCAATCGCTGCCCGCCGCGACAGCGGGCGCTGCGCCTGAAGTGCCGTGGCCAAGGCGCAACCAAGCAGAATCTGTCGTGCGGGAGAGGACGCTGTCATCGTGCGAATTGTACACTTGACCGAGGCATCGCGTTGGCACGCCGAACGACGTTCGCGTTCATCCTGCGTTTAACTTGCAGCGGTAAGCTTCTTCTCTTTTCTGCAGCGTCGCCGGGATCGTCGGGTTTTGAGGCACCGGCACGACGCCTGTCCCGATTCGGCAGACTTCGATGCGGCTGCTGCTCGCTGAAGACGATCCGGCACTGGCCCGACTGCTGGAGTCCGGGCTCAGAGAGCATGCGTACGCCGTCGATACGGTGGCGGATGGCGACAGTGCGGTTTACCAGGCAGCGATCACGCCGTACGATGTGATCGTCCTCGACGTGATGTTGCCGAAGCGTGACGGATTCTCTGCCTGCCGTGAGATCCGGCGGCGTGGTTCGACGGCGCGGGTGCTGATTCTCACCGCACGCGATGCTGTGAGTGACCGCATCGCGGGACTTGATGCCGGCGCCGACGACTATCTCAGCAAGCCTTTCGATTTCAATGAGCTGCTGGCCCGGCTTCGCGCGATGCTCCGACGCGGTCCCGAGATGCTGCCGGCGACCCTGATCGTAGGTGACCTGGAGCTCGACACGCGCAGTCAGTCGGCACGACGCGCCTCGCGCGACCTTGCGCTGACGACGCGGGAGTATGCGCTGCTGGAATTCCTCGCGCGAAACGCCGGTCGCGTTGTCGGGCGCGCAGAGATCTCGGATCATGTGTGGGACGACAACTACGATCCGGTCTCGAATCTGATCGAGTCGTACATCAACCGGCTCCGTCGCAAGGTCGACATCCAGGGAATCGAGCCGCTGATCCATACTCGTCGCGGAGCTGGTTATATGCTCGGCCGGATGCCTGCGCCGACATGAGCGCGCCTGACGAGTCGGCGTCAAGCGTCACGGCACTGTTTTCGTTCGCGCGACATTCGGTGCGCGTACAACTGGCGCTCTGGCACACGCTGGCGCTGGCGGTGCTGCTGGCGGCGTTTGCGGCGGGCGGATATCTGTTCATTGACCGCACGACACGTGCGCGCGGCGATCGTCTCCTGGCAGAATCGCTGACAGCGTTTACGGCGGCGTGGGCGACCGAGCGTGCCGAGAGTCCACAGGAGTCGAACGCTGTCACCGCACTCGACGCGATGCAGGCGGCGCGCTATCAGGACCGTCGCGTTCTGCTTTACGATGGCGAAGGGCGGCTGATCGCAATTTCGGACACGCTTGCGTTCACGCCGGAATTCAGCGCAGTTCGACTGCAGAGCGCGTCCGGCTCGCCAGTCAGCGAGCTCGTTCGCGCGGCAAGTGCCGGAGGCGCTCCGTTGCTGACGATCGGACACGATGACGCGTGGGTTCGCGCACGAGCCGAGCCCACGTCTGTCGGCAGCGCACGGTTCGTGATCGTCGGACTGCGCGATCTCAGCGCCGACGACGCAATCACTGAGACGTACCTGAACTGGCTCATTGTGACACTGCCGCTGGCCGTGCTGCTGTCAGGCGTTGGCGGCTATCTGATCGCGCGTCGTACGCTGAAGCCGGTGGTCGCCATCGCACAAACCGCGCGGCAGATCAGCGCCCGCAGCCTTGACGCGCGACTCGCAGTGCCCAACCCAACCGATGAACTTGGCCAGCTGGCGTCAGTGCTGAACCAGCTGCTTGGACGGCTCGAAGTGTCGTTCGATCAGCAGCGGCAGTTCATGGCCGACGCATCGCACGAGTTGCGCACGCCTGTGGCAGTGCTGCGCAGTGCCGCCGACATCGCGCTCGCGGGATCGGATCGGAGTGCCGAGGAGCTGCGCGACACGCTGCGCATCGTGAGCGCAGAAGCGCGCCGCCTCACGCGCACTGTGGAAGATCTCTTCCTTCTGGCACGGGCCGATGCCGGCGAACAGCCGCTGCGTCGTGAGCGACTCTACCTGGAGGAAGTGCTCCACGACGCGGCCCAGTCAGCGCGGGTATTGGCCGCGCCACACGGTATCACAATCGTGTGCGAGCCGGCGGAAGAATCGCCATTCACAGGCGACGCGGGGATGTTATCCCGCGTGCTGCTGAACCTCATTGACAATGCCGTCAAGCATACGCCCGACGGCGGCTCGGTGACGTTGCGATTGTCGCGCAGTGACACGAAACCGACTGCCGGCCGGAAGGATGAAATGCGCTACTGCATTTCGGTTGAGGATACCGGACCGGGCATTCCTCTCGACCTGCAATCCCGGATCTTTGACCGTTTTGTGCGGACCGATCAATCGCGCACACGCGGGCAACGCGCTGACTCCGGCGGTGCGGGACTTGGCCTGTCCATCGCGCGATGGATTGCGGAGGAACATCGTGGCACGCTGGAACTTACGTCCACCGGCAGCAACGGTTCGAAATTCGAGCTGCTGCTGCCGTCACCTACGACGGCGCCGCTGATCACGGCGGAGCAAGGGGTCAGCGCCTTTGATCGGACCGCTTAATCACAGCCGTCACCCTCGCGCTGCCCGAAGTGCATTCAGAATTACGGCCACATCGATCACCTCCTGGCCAAGCGCGCCCATCGTCGGCGACAAAAAACCCAGCGCGGCGAAGATCATGCCGACGGCCGAGAGACCGAGTCCCACGCCAATGCTCTGCTTCGCGATGCGCATGGTGGACTGACTGGCCCGCAACGCGTCTGCCACGCGCGTAATCTCGTCCACCAGCAGCACGATGTCGGCCGCTTCCGCCGTTATGCCGCCGCCGTGACCAGCCAGCGCGATGCCGACTTCGGCCGTGGTCAGCGCCGGCGCGTCGTTCGTGCCATCACCGATCATGACGACTCTTTCGCCCTTGGCCTGGAACTCCTGCACGATGCTGACCTTCTGCTCCGGCAGCAGATCGCCGCGCGCATCGGTGATACCAAGTTCCGTCGCGACGGCGGCGACGTTGGCCGTATGATCGCCGCTCAACATCACCGTGCGTGTGATACCGAGTGCGCGGAGCTGGCGGAAGAAATCAGGCAGACCATCGCGAAGTGAGTCGGCGAACTCGATCGTGCCGGCGGGTGCGTCACCCACAGCGACGTACGCGCGCAGTCCGTCGCCGGTACCGTCGAGCGTGTCGAGAGCCGTCGCGGACGCCGGTGGCAAAACTTCGCGCAGCCATGACAGTGAGCCGACACGCACCAGCACACCCTCAACGCGGCCGGAGATACCGCGCCCTGCGACCTCCGTCACGTCGCTGGCGTCTGGTAACACTCCGACCACCGATTCGGCGTGCTTCACCAGCGGTCGTGCAAGCTGGTGACCACTGCCGAAATCCACCGCGCCCGCGAAGCGCAATACAGCGTTCGCATCGTAGCCGCCGCGCGGGTGGACTCGCTCCACCGACGGTTGCCCCTTCGTCAGTGTACCGGTCTTGTCGAACACCGCGGTTGTCACCGTCGCCAGCGCTTCCAGCGCGCCGCCCGTGCGGATGATGATCTGACGCCGCGCGCACCGGTTGATGCCGCCGATGATTGCGATCGGCGTCGCAAGAATCAGGGGACATGGTGTTGCGACCATCAGTACTGCGAGCACACGATTCGTGTCGCGCGTGATGAGCCATGTCACCACGCAGATGAGCAGTGTGATCGGCGTGAACCACACTGCCGCCCGGTCGGCAAGTCGTTGCAGCGGCGCCTTGCTGCCCTGCGCGTTACGCACCAGTTCCACAATGCGGAGGTACTGGCTTTCGCCGGCGCTGGCCGTCGCGCGGACCGTCAGCGGACCATCGACGTTCGCGCTGCCCGACACCACATGTGAGCCGAGGGCCACTGGCACCGCGAGCGGCTCGCCGGTGATCGCACTCGCATCGACATGACTGCGGCCATCCACCACGTCACCATCGCACGGGATCAGTTCACCGGGCCGCACCAGCAGCAGATCGCCAACCTGTACCGTTTCCGATGCCGCGTCGCGGACCGTGCCATCAGCGTCGCGAATGTGCGCCTGACGCGGCGCGGCCTGTTCGAGTGCGGCCACTGCGGCACCCGCGCGACCCTCCGCGTATCGCTCAAGCGCCGCGCCGCCGGTGAGCATGATCACGACAACGAGACCGGCGAACGGCTGATACAACGCTGCCGCCGATACGATCGCCAGAATCGCCACGACGTCGGCAGCGAACTCTCCTCTGAGCATGTTGCGCAACGTCTGCCAGACTGGAACAACCGACGTCACGATCATACCAAGAAACCAGATGCGCTTGGCAAGCACGAAGTCATTGAACTCGACGTGCTGCAGTCCGACGAGCGCACCAGCGATCAGAAACAGCAACGCCGCTCCCGGAATTCGCAGCGCGGCGTACCACTTGCCCGTCGTCGTCACCCCAGCACCTGAGCCCCTCGCCCACCGTGCTCCTTCAGCGCCTCCACCACGAACCTCACCTGCTCCGCGCCCCGCGCCCGCACCACCAGCAGTATCTCGTCGTTGTCCGGAGGTGGAATCCGCAGCCGCCAATCCGACGGCTTTCGCTTTGTGAGGAACGATGCCATCACACCGACCAGCGAACCGGTCAGCGTGGTGATCATCGGCGTGAAGAGCAGCGCATACGCGAACGGACCCGGTGCCGCAAATCCCGGCCACGCAATCAGCACGAACGCCACAAACGCGCCGGCGCCCAGTCCGAGAATTCCTCCAATCGACGCAAAGCGCCACAGCGGTCGCATCGCGCGACGCTTGCCCGCATACATCTTCTGCGCTGCAGGCTCGGTGACGACGACATCGATCAGATCCCGGGGAACGCCAAGCTTCGCGAGCGATGGCAGCGTGTCGGTGATGGCAACGGGCGTCGGGAAAAACGCATACACCGGCGTGACCGCGGCGCGACGCGCCATTGGATTCGTGATCTCGCTGGTCTCCGCCGTCGTCATTTCTTCTCCGGTGCGGGCGTCGTCGACGCGGCTGGGGTCGCTCCAGCAACCGCCGCTGTCGCCGGCGCCGCCGTCTCGAGCGACTTCAGCTCACTTTCGGACCACGGCGTCGCTCGCGAAGCAATCTCTTTCCGGAGTCCGGCCACCGTTGATGCACTCACCGGTGCCGCCGCGTTCGGACTCCACTGTCGTATGTACGACAACACATGCGCGATATCGTCGTCACTCAGCGCTTCTTTCCACGCCGGCATCGCACCGTTGTAGGCCGCGCCCTTCACGTGCACCGGACCTCCAAGTCCGTTGAGCAGAATCCGCACAATGGTCTGCTCCGGACCGATCACCCACTCGCTGCCAACCAATGGTGGAAACGCGCCGGGAACGCCAAGGCCGGTGGACTGATGACAGGCGGCGCAGTTGGTGCTGAAGATGCGTTTTCCTTCGGCGATAAGATCAACTGGCGCTGATGCCACCGTGTCACCTGCCGCGCCAGCCGTGAGTCCACTCTGCGCGTATTCGACGTGTGTCTGCGTGTCGAATGAGCCGCCGCGGCGGCCGATATACCAGCCGGACCAGAACACCAGCGTTGCCACCGCCACCCAGAGAAAATACGGCACGCGCTCATAGCCCTCGGCCGGATCGGCGAGTTCCCGCACGATCTGACGATGGATCTGCTCCACGTCCGATTCGGCATCGCGAAAGGCGTCGCGTTCCCGCGCAGTGGGATCGCTCATGGCATCGTGTGCTCGCTGCGACCGCCAATCGAACGCGCGGCCGGCTCATCGCCCGTTGGAACGGGATAGGTGCGCTTCAGTGATTTGAGATACGCGACCAGCGCCTCCGCGTCAGCCGTCGGCACAATTACTTTGCCGGGCGGAAGCTTGCCACGAGGGACGGTATAGAACGTTTCACCTGGCTTGATCGACGACGAATCACGGACCGTGTACAAATACGGAAATGCCGGCATGATCGACCACGGCTGCAGCGACCGCGGATTGAACAGATGCGTGTGATGCCACTGCTCACTCGGCTGTCGCACACCGATGTTGATCAGATCCGGACCGGTGCGCATGGTGCCGAGTTGATGCGGCTTGTCATACACATAGTCGGACGGCACCGTGGCCCGCGGGCCAAAGCCACGTTCCTTGTCCGATGTGTAGACGGGATCGCGCACCTGTTGCGAGTGACAGTACACGCACCCTTCCGACACGTAGATATCGCGACCGCGCTGTTCTTGCACCGTGTAGGGCGCCAGCTGCTTCGGAATACGTACTTGCCCGATCATCGTGTTCGGAATGATCACCAGCAGCGAGGTGGCGAAGATCACGATCGCCAGCACACCGGTGAGCAACAGCCAGACTCGTGTCACAGCACGCCTCCCGGTACGAACGTCGCCTTGTCGCGACGCGTAATGATCGGCGCCACGTCATGAAACGGCGGCAGGCCCTGTCGTGATTTCGCGCCGCGGAACATCAGCCACACGTGATACGCAAACACGCAGTGACCGATGGTGAGCAACGTGCCGCCGATTGAACGGCCGATCAGCCCCGGCAGCATCGCCTTCACGACCTGCTCCCACGTACTCGTCGGATCAGCCATCGCGACGCCCTGCACCATGCCGGCAACCGTGAGCGGCACGAGGTACACGATCTGTCCGATCGCCACGCTCCAGAAGTGCCACGAGATCAGCTTCTCGCTGTTCCACTCACGGCCCAGCAGTCGCGGCAGGATGTAGTAGATGCTGCCGAACATGATCATCGTCACGAAGCTGTACAGGCCAAGATGCGCGTGCGCGACGGTGACGTGTGTGAAGTGCGTGAGGCGGTTCACTTCGCGGAACGCCATGAACACACCTTGCAGCGACACCAGCGTGTACGCCACGGCGCCGAACACGATGAAACGCAGCGTCGGACTGTAGCGCAGCGCCGCGAATCGCTTGTTGAGCGTCAGGTGCTGGTTCACACCGACCGCGATCACCGGAATGATCATCAGCCCACTCGCGACGATCGACGTCGTGATCATCCAGGTCGGCAGCGGACCGCCGAT
>JANMWU010000497.1:0-2593 GCA_031380785.1 Gemmatimonadaceae bacterium | reverse complement strand
GCGTCGGGGAAGGAGAGCACCGGCGTCACCGGTTGCTGTGCGACCGCGAGCTGGGCGAAAAACGCGAGTGCGAGCGCGGTCATGCCGGTGTCGGCCGACGTGCGGCGAGGTGCGGGGCGGGGTGCATAGCGAGTTGGGGCGTAAGCGGAGCTGCCGTGGCGGCCGGGTCAGACTGCGGTCGGAATGCTACCCGACGGTGCTCAAACGGGCGATGGCTGCGCTTTTCGTGCACATTTTCGTGCCGAAATGAACGCACAGATGCCGATATGAGCCGATGCTGATCTGTAACCGTCATTCTACAGTTTTGAGGGTTTCGTCCGCGCAACGGATCGGTTTGGTACCAGATCTTGACACGGCCTGTGCTGCTGGCGAGGATAGCCCCCAACTGATCCCGGCCAAAGTCGCGTTCCTCCCCGAAAAATCGGGGCGGCTGCTGCTTGCCATGCACGTTCCTCAACGCCGAGGTGAAAAAGCTCAAGACGTGTGTGTTGCACGAACAGAGCCGATGGCGTGATGTCGGTTGCGTTCGCATGACGCAACGCGATCCACATCAGCGGACCAGTCGGAAACCGGCGGCCCTCCGGCGTTGTGGCAGACGGAATGGGACTTGGCAATCGAACCGAATGCAGTTTTTCAGCGACGCCACGGCGCCGCTTCTGGTGCACTCGACACCGATTGCGGCAACGTGCGATCGAATAGGAAGTCCATGGCGGTGCGAAACCGGCTGTTTGTCCGGGTTCGGAATAACGCAGGTTCTGATGGTGTCCGCAGTTGCAGGTGCTGTCTCGACGTTCGTTCCCTGACCTCCCCGTCGCGGAACGAGCCCGTATGACAAATCCCTCCGCATGTTCCAGGAGAGCAGACGAATGAAGGTGATCAGAGGTCTGGTGGCCGCAGCAGTGTGCGGTCTGTTCATGTCGAATCCGCTGCAGGCACAAGGCCGCGGATCGATCACTGGTCGAGTTGTTGACTCGACCAGTCAGTTGCCGATGCAGAGCGTCACGGTGACGATCGAAGGCACCCAGCGTGGTGCCATTACGCGCGTTGATGGTGGCTTTACCCTCGTGGATGTGCCGGCCGGAACGTCGCGCCTGCGCGTCACACGCATTGGATACACCCCGCAGCTCAAGGATGTTGCAATCACCGGCGGGCAGGTCGCGAACGTCCGTTTCGTGATGCAGGCTGTGGCCGCGAACCTCGGCGCCGTCGTCGTGACGGGCTACGGCTCGCAGCGTAAGGAAGCGGTGACGGGTTCCGTCTCCACGATCAACGCCGACGAAGCGAACGTCGGTGTGGTCGCCAACCCGACCCAGTTGCTCGCGGCCCGCGCGCCAGGCGTGAACGTCACGCTGAACAGCGGTGAACCGGGTGCTGGTGCGCAGATCCGCATCCGCGGTGGCACATCGATCAGCGCCAGCAACGATCCGCTGTACGTGATCGACGGCGTGCCGCTCCAGAACAACGAATCAGAAGCTCGCGGCTACGGCATCGGCGGTTCGCCGGCCTTGGGTCGCAACCCGCTCAACGCTATCAACCCGTCCGACATCGCATCGATCACGGTGCTCAAGGACGCCGGCGCAACTGCCATTTACGGCAGTCGCGGCGCCAACGGCGTGGTGCTCATCGAAACCAAGAAGGGTCGCGCTGGCCAGGCGACGATGGAATACGAAGGCTACGCCGCCTCCGGCCGGGCCTCGAACTCGCTCAACCTGCTGAGCGGCGACGAATATCGCGCGTTCGTTACAAAGGAAAGCACGAACCCCCTCAACAGCGTTGGCCAGCGCGCGTCGCTCGCCACGCAGCTCGGCACGCTGGGCACCGCCAACACTGACTGGGAAAAGGTGACGCAGCGCACCTCGCTGACACACAATCACAACCTGTCGTTCGCCGGTGGTAACCAGACCACGACCTTCCGCGCCTCGCTGAACTTTTCCGACCAGCAGGGTGTCGTGATCTCGAACGGCTTCAAGCGCCTTCAGGCTCGCCTGAACGGCAACCATGAAGCGTTGAACGGCAAGCTGCGCATCGGATTGAACCTCAGCTCCACGCGCATCGAGAACAACTACCTGCCGTTCGAAAATACCGGCGGTTTCGAGGGCGGTGTCTTCCAGAACGTCGTCGTGTTCAACCCGACCCGCCCGATCACGGTGATCGATCCGACCACCAAGGCGCAGACGTACTATGAGATAGGCCTCGGGCGTCAGTCAGTCCGTAACCCGGTGGCGCTTGCCAATCAGATTCTTGACGACGGCAGCACACTCCGTACGCTCGCCAACATCACGTCGTCGTACTCGATTTTCCCGAGCCTCATCGCGCAGGTGAATGTCGGCACTGATCGCTCAAGCGGTCAGCGCAACATCTACTTGCCGCGCGCCAGCGCAGTGGGCTCCGAATTCAACGGTCTGGCTCAGCAGGCCACGCGCGGCCTGGCCAATCAGACGTTGCAGACGTTGCTCACCTGGTCGCCGACGGTTGGTCACGACGTCGACTTCGACATCGTCGGTGGCTACGAGTTCACCGACTTCCACAACACCGATTTCTCGGCCCAGACGCGCAACTTCACCACCGACGCTTTCACGTACAACAACCTCGG
>JANMWU010000259.1:0-2539 GCA_031380785.1 Gemmatimonadaceae bacterium | reverse complement strand
CCGTCACCGGAATGCTCCACACACGCCAGCTGCGTCAGACCGCCGTCACCACGGGCTTGTGCCCGACGCTTCTCATGGCGTGGCGGCTTTCTTCTTCGCACCGGCGAAGTCACCGGCGCGTATCATCACGATCTGCTTCGTGTCGATGATACGGCGGACCGCGGCATTCACATCCGCCACTGTCAGCTTCTTCACACGATCCGCCAGGGCCTGATCGTATCCGGTGAATGTGCGATCGTAGGCACGTCGCGCCGTGAGTGTGCTCACGAGTTCATCGTCGTTCGCCAGTTCCTGATCCCGCGCTCCAAGCCAGCCTGTTCGCGCGGCATCGAGTTCGTCCTGCGCGACGCCGTCTCGCACGAGCCGATCGAGTTCTTCGCGGAATGCGACCTGAATCCGGTCGATGTTCTGCGGTGCGTAGATCGCGTACGACACCAGCGCGCCATTTCGCCCACTCGGCCCCGCACTCAGGTTCGAGCCAACGCCGTAGCTCAAACCGTCTTTCTGCCGTATGCGATTCATCAGCCGACTCTTCAACACGCCGCCCCCGAGAATGTCGGCGCCGAGCTGCATCGCGGCGTAGGTGGAATCGCCGTCGTTGAGATCGAGGCGCTGGACGGCGAAGAAGATGGCGTTCGCCTTGTCCGGAGTCTCGAACGAGATCATGGTCGAATCCGACTTCACAAATGGATTCGGTATGCGAATCCATGGCAGGCGCGCGCGCCAGTCTCCGAACAACCGCGTGGTAGCGCGTGAGACTTCCGCAGGTTCAAAGTCGCCGACGAGAGAAATGTCGCCGTCCTGCGCGCCAAAGAAATCGGCGTGAAATGCCTGGACGTCGGCTCGCGTGATCGCCTTGAGCATCGCGATGGCCTCGTCATACGATTCCGGTGTGTAGTCCGGATGGCCTTTCGGGCGTGGATCGAGTGCGCGATTCAGCGACAGCACCGCCAAGCCCTGAGGGTCACTGCGCCGTGACTCGAGCTGCGCCAGCTGTTCACTGCGCGCGGTCTCCATCTCGGTGGAGTCGAACGCCGGTTGTCGCAGCATCTCGGCCACCAGCTCGAGGGCTGGCAGGAGGTTTTCCCGCTTCACTTGCAGCGAGACTTGCGTTCCGACGGCCGCACCGAACACTCCGATCGTCGCTTTCAGCTTGTCGAGCGAGTCTTTCATGGCCTGGCGTGACCGAATCCGCGTGCCTCGGTTCAGCAATGCCACGGCCATGGCGCCAGCATTCCCCCGATTCATCAGCGACTGCTCGGTACCCATGCGCAGCGTCACGCGCGCGAAGACCACACCACCGCGCGATTTCTTCGGCAGCATCGTCAGCCGCATGCCGTTCGGCAGTGCGCTCCGAACGGAGCGGGCATCGATCACGGCCGGCGTGGCGTTGAACGCCTCACCCTGCACCACGGTCTGCGTGCCGGTGTAACCGCGCACCAGCGTCTCAATCACCGGACCTTCGGGAATCTCGGATCGCTCGGGCTTGAGCGTTGGAATGAACACGCCGACGGTGCGGTTGTCGGGCTTGAGATACGCCGTCGCTACGCGCTGCACATCGGCCGGCGTGACGGCCTTCAACCGATCGCGCGAGATGTGCAGCAGGCGCCAGTCTCCGCTGGCTTGCGCTTCCGTCAACGCATAGCCAACCTGCTCAGAGTTGTCGAGCAACTGTTCGACTCCCTTCACCAACTCATTCCGCGCGCGCTCCACTTCTTCAGCGCTCGGCGCCGTCGTGATCGCGCCATCGATCGTGCGCAGCAGTACGGCACGCGCTGTATCAAGATTCTGTTCCGCGCGCAGTGTCGCCGACGCGAACAGCAGGCCGGGCTCCCTCAAATCGAAGGTGAAGGCCGAGACATCGCTGGCGAGTTTCGCTTCCACGAGTGACTTGTAGAGCCGACCGTTCGGGCTTGCCGCGAGCAGCGTGGCGAGCACCTGCAGCGGTGCGTTGTCCGGATGCGAAAGCGACGGGATGTGGTACGCCACCATCGCCACCTGATTGTCGCCGACGCGACGCAGCGTCACGGAGCGCTCACCATCCTGCACCGGGTCACGCGTGTACGTGGCGTAGAGCAGGTTGCCGCGATCGAGCGAACGCACGGGCCGCGCAACGCGTCCGAATTTTGCGTTCACCAGCTGCAGCGTCTTCGCCTCGTCGAACTTGCCGGCCACCACCAGCACGGCGTTGTCCGGCTGGTAGTAGCGATGGTAGAACGCCTGCAGGCGTTCGATCGGCACATTCTCAATGTCAGCGCGCGCACCGATCGTGCTGTGCGCGTAGTTATGCCACAGGAATGCGGTGCTCATGATCCGTTCGCGCAGAATGCTGCCCGGATCATTCTCGCCCATCTCGAATTCGTTGCGCACGACCGTCATCTCGGTCTCGAGATCCTTCGCTGCGACGAATGAGTGCACCATGCGATCCGCTTCCAGATCGAGCGCCCAGGTGAGGTTCGCATCCGACGCCGGTACGGTCTCGAAATAGTTCGTCCGATCGAGCCATGTCGTGCCGTTCGGACGCGCACCGCGCTCCGTG
>JANMWU010000252.1:0-1708 GCA_031380785.1 Gemmatimonadaceae bacterium | reverse complement strand
CGGAGTTCCACGCCATCACTCAGCGCGACTGCGCTGGCAGTTACGGATTCGACGCGCGAATTCTTTCGCACTGCTACGCCAGCGCGCTGACACGCCGCATCTGCCAGCATGCGCGCACGACGTGGCGCGTGCGGAATCAGCTCTTCGCCCTCGTGAACAATTGTGATTCCTGCACGTCCGTTGCCACGCACCGCGAGTCCGAGTGCAACTTCGACGCCGCCGGCCCCGCCACCGACGATCACGCATTCCGCCGCAGCACCACGCTGGCCTACAGCCAGGTCAAAGCGTCGCAGCAACTCGACCACGTTGGTGAGTGGACGCAGCGGAAGCGCATTGCTCATCACGCCCGGCACACCATATCCAACCGGCGCCGAGCCGATGTCGATCGAGCAGGCGTCAAACTCCAGCCGCTTGCCGTTCACTCCGGCGCAGCGACCGGCACCATCCACGTCCTCAGCGATCGCGTTCACAAACGAGCCGCCCGCCATTCGCACGAGCGCTTCGAGATCGAATCGAATCTCTGTGGCGGAATAGCGACCAGCCAGCAGGCCCGGCACCATCCCGGTGTAGGCTGCATATCGACCGGACGAGACAAGCACGACCTCGGTGTCGTTACTACGTGTGTGGCGCAGCGACCGTAGCACTTCCAGCTGCGCATGGCCTCCGCCAACAAGAAGAAGTCGTTTCACCTTTCTCTGTGCCGCGGGCAGAAATGACGCGCGGCGCGAAAATACCGGCACGATTCGTTCAGAAACGATGTGCCACGGCTGAGGCGCGGTGCAACAGGCCAACTCTGTTCCTCGCCGCAACACCAGCATACACTGTGCGTTCCGTCAGCTGCTGCAACACACCCTGTGCTGATCGCCGTCACCTCTTACAGAACGGAGTTTGTCATGTCAGTCGCCAAGGTAATCGAAATCATCGCCAGCAGTTCAGTCAGCTTCGATGACGCCGTCAAGCAGGGCGTCTCACGCGCGTCGGATACGCTGCACGACATCACCGCCGCGTGGGTCAAGGATCAAAGCGTCATCGTCGCGTCCGGTAAGGTGACTGAGTATCGCGTCACGATGAAAGTGACGTTCCTGCTGAAAGGCGACGACAAGCCGCCCCGCGGCAAGAAGCGATAGGGCACGCGGGAGCTCTCTCTGTTGATATTCGCTGATACCAAGGTCGTCTGCCCGATCCTCATTGGTCGGTCAGTGTCACTCGAGTCGGGGGTGCACGCACTGACCCGCGCGCACACCGGCCACGGCGGCACAGTCCTGATCTCCGGCGAAGCGGGGATCGGCAAGTCGCGTCTCACGCGTGCGTTGGTCGATCGGGCGCGCGAGACCGGTTTCGTGACGCTCGGCGGCGCCTGTTTCGAAACCGATCGCGCACATCCGTACGCACCAATTCTCGACCTCGTGCGAGTGCTGGCGTCGGTGCGGTCAGTGGCGCTTGCCGCGCACTGGTTTGCCCGTGCCGCCGCCGATCTCGTCACGCTCTTCCCGGAACTGCAGACGATTTTCGTGGAGGCAACGCCGCGTGCGAACCTCAGCCCCGAGGAAGATCGCCGCCGGCTGTTTCAGTCGTTCACCGACTCGGTGCACGCGATTGCGCGAGTGCAGCCGCTGCTCCTTGTGATTGAAGATGTGCACTGGAGCGACGACGCCACGCTCGATCTGTTGCTCCACCTCGCGCGACGGATCACGTCACAGCCGATCGC
>JANMWU010000228.1:0-1799 GCA_031380785.1 Gemmatimonadaceae bacterium | reverse complement strand
CCGCTGAGGGTGGCGGCTGATCCGCGAATGACGAGCGAATTCCACGCGGTGCGTCCGACCTCTGCCCGCCACTGCGCACTGCGCGTGGAATCGGCGGCGACGAGTCGCCATTCACCTGGTCGGCGCAGTTGTCGCCAGCCGCCGCTCTCCACAAACTGCATCGCGCGCAATCGTGCCGAGTCAGCGAGGGCGTCGGTGCGTGCACCGGCGGCTTCGAGGGTGATGGTGCGGGTGCTGGACGCGCTGCCGCGCCAGAGCGCGAGAACGGCAACGCCGACGACAGCGGCAATGACGACAGCGAGGAGGAGCGCGAAGCCTCGTGGCCCGGCTCCGCAGTTCGTGGTCGTGTCAGTGTGTTCCGACATTGATCCGCACCGAGTCCGTGACTGTGCCGTACAGCGCGTGGCGTGGCGCGCGCAGGACGGCGATAAGTGAACGTGTTGTGGCAAGGTCCGAATCGGCGACGATTGCGCCGGCAGAGTTGATGGCGCGCACGGCGAATCCCGGCCCACCGGCGGCGGTTGGTGCAGCGAGTGGTGCGACCAGTGGTTGCGGGATGTTGAAGGTGGCGCGACTGGCGTCCCATGTTGCCATGGAGAGCGCCCAGGCGCCGTCGCCGCCGCGCGTAAGCGACCAGCGTTCGCGCTGCAGGACGCGCACAACCGCACCGATGCGGATAGCCGAGGATGTGTCGGTGAGCACCACTCGTTGCCATGCGCGTCCGGGGAAAGCGGTTGTGGAGTCACCGCATGCTCCAGTGGCGGAGGTGACGGAACGCACGCTGCGCTGGATCCATGACTGTTGCGCATCGTGCCAGATGCGCAGGTCATCGTCGGTGGTGATGGCCCGTGGGAGCGCGGCGCTCCACGGTATCGAGTCGGCGCTGGCAGCGGTGATGATCGTGTCGGCGTTGCTTCGACAGACCGATGTGATCCCGATTGGATGGACGATATCCATGACCGAGTCGCGCGCAGCGCGGATATCGTTGCGTGCGGGTTCAGCGTCGCCGGCGTGTCGGGCGAGAGTGCGGAGGGCATCGCTGATGGCGGACGCGCGCGAGTCGAGCATTGCGGCGCGCGCCTGGGTGGTGAGCGTACGGCTGGCTGCGATGGCGCCGATTCCAGAGACAATCACCAGCAGTGCGAGCGACACGATCAGCTCGATGAGCGTGGTACCATGTCGCGATTGAGTGCGTGGCATCAGTCGCACCATCCGATGTGCTGCACGCGGGTCGTATCACCGAGTGTGGTGCGCAGGGTGACGTCGTCCGAATAGACACGTCCGGTGCGAATGCGTCGGGTGGTGATACGCCAGCGCGTTTCCGTCGCGACGCGATTGACGCTGCTGCTGTCGCAGGGAAGCGCATCGAGATCATCGAGCGCGCGCTGTGCGCGATGGAGTGCCGCGCGTTGGGCCTGAGTGCGACCGAGCGCGTGTTGTGCTTCAGCGGCGGCCTGCAGTCCCCAGGCAGACGTGGCACTGAGCAGGCAGAGGGCGAGCACGACTTCGCAGAGAGAGGTGCCGTTTCGTCGGTGTTGCATCGGGCGCTCCATGTGTGGATGCGCCCATGCTACAGATCAGGGTATCAGCGGCGTGAGGCGAAACTGCGCGGGCATCATCACGGTTGCGCGGCTGCAATGGGAAGGAGGAGGTGCACGGCGGTGCCGCCTTCACGCGAGGTGTCGATCCAGATCGTGCCTTTCGCCGCGGCGACGGTCCGCCGGATTGCCGCAAGCGTCACGCCGAGCGAATCATTGGGGCGCGATAGAGCGAATGCGTCGAATGCGCGCGACTGATCA
>JANMWU010000198.1:0-6154 GCA_031380785.1 Gemmatimonadaceae bacterium | reverse complement strand
CGCGCGTGGCCGCAGCGAACAGGCGTTCGGGCAGAGTCTCGGTCTGGTACCGGCGTGCTTCGTCAGCGCCGCCAACCGGCCTGACCTCAGAATCTCAGTTTCGGAGAAGCGGCGGCGTGAGCCTGGTGGCTAGCGTGCTAGTGTGGTGAACGCAGCGCTGTGAATCAATCAACGGAGACACAAATGAGCCGAGGCGTCGGCGTTGTCGGTTTGTACGTTCGCGATCAGGATGAAGCAGTTGAGTTTTATGTCGGGAAACTTGGATTTCTCATCCATACCGACGTGCGCAATGGCGACTATCGCTGGCTCACCGTGCAGCACCCCGAGCAGCCGTCGTTCCAACTCGGCCTGTTCAAGCCCCAGCCGCCGACGCTTGATGCGGCGACCGCGCAAGCGATGAGCGAACTGGTTGCGAAAGGTGCGATGCCGCCGCTCGTACTCGTGGTCGACGACTGCCGCGCCGCCTACGACCGGATGCGCACACGCGGCGTGGAGTTCACGCAAGAACCGACAGATCGCTACGGCAGCATTGACGCTGGCTTCCGCGATCCGTCGGGCAACGGGTGGAAGATGATCGAGGCTGCGAAAGCGGCGCGCTGAAATCAGCCAGGCACTGAGAAACGCGTTCACGAGGCGTCCGCCACGAGGCGCATCAGAGCAAATGGAAAGTGCTCTCCCAGAGATCATGAACCCAGTGTCACGCCTTCCTTGACCAGCGCCAGTCCAAAAACCCACTGACCATTTGCCGAGCCGAGGTTAAAAGTGCCGCCGCGAAGCTGCGCGTAGAGATCATTGAGCGAAGGCGTCAACTCGATCGCAACTGCACTCCCGGCGTGGCCGCGCATTCGCGCCGCGTTCAGAAGGAATGCGCCGGAGAGTGTTGCTGCGACGCGTCGGAAATAGCGAAAAGTCGCCGGAATCACATCGACGGGCGCATGGTTGTGCGCCGCGATCATCTGGCGGCACGTATCGTCGTCAAAACGATAGAACATCGCGATCGTTGCGAGATCGTAGTGCGCGTGGTTGGGTGCGGCCGCCTGCCAGTCGAGCAGCATGACGCGATCACCGTCAAACACGATGTTCGAGGGATTGACGTCATTGTGGCTCATAACCGGTGCTTCGGGACATGCGGGCGTCACTTCGGCGAGCAGTTCCGCAACTGCCTGACGAACGAATGCGGGCACGACGAAGTCCTGCGGAACGGCACCCCAGGCTACGCCAAGCGCCGGCCGTGGTTCGGCCGTCACCGCGTTTTGTGGAATCGGGAGCGCGTGCAGCCTGGCGAGCATCTGTCCGAGCGCTTCGACGGCAGCGGCGCGCGTGACAGGGCTGCCGAATTCCGCCGCGAAATTACGGTCCGCAGTCATCGCGCTCACTACTGCACGACGACTCGCGTCCACATGAAGAATCTGAGGTGCGATGCCGAGAGCTGCCGCCGAATGTTGCACTTCCAGCGAGCGTTGCCACGCCGCCAAGGGTTCATCGGATGCCGTAATCTTCAATACGAAATGCTCGTCTCCGGCGTCGACGCGGTAGACCCCGGCGCCCGACATACCGGCGGCAATTCGCGTGATCAGCGTTGCTGGCGATTGAAACGCGACGGGCAGACAATCCCGGAGATCGTCCGACGCCGCGGCTGGGGTGCGATCACTCATGCTTCCGGCCCGTCGAGATACAGCTGTATCCCGTCCAGCAGACGCTCCAGCCCCCAGTCGAAGCTCTCTTCCATCGTCCGTGGCTTCCCGCGCTTCTTCGGCAACGCCGATCCCTCGGAAATCCCGCCTGAATCCGAGGTCAGAATCGCTGACAGCAGGGGATAGCGCGGATCGTTGATTGCGCGACACAGATCCGCACCCACCGCCTGTGCCCACTGCTCGAACGTGATACCGCGCGCGGTAGCGCGGGAGAGCGAAATGATCGTATCGGAGCTTCCGCTCACGTAGCCGTGCACCACGCTCAGCACATCCATCATCTCCTCGGGCGGCAGCGCAGTGTGAGCGATGGTTCGAAGGAACGCCTCGTGCCAGCTGAGCCAGTTGGGGCCATGCGGTGCGGAAACGAAGGGCAGCTCGGCGAGCCATGGTCGCGTGCACAGCATCGCACGCTTGGCATAGGACCAATGCCTGATTTCCGCACGCCAGCCCTCGTGCGGGCTGGTGCGCATCGGTGCCCCGCCGAGGGCCGCGTCAACAGCTGCGTCGACCAGCGCTTCCTTGTTCGGGAAGTAGCGGTAGAGCGCCATCGGCGTGTAGCCGAGTTGCGCTGCGACGGCGTGCATCGTGAGCGCGGCCAGATCACCGGCGTCGGCGACACGAATCGCTGCCGCCACGACATCCTCGCGACTCAGCGCGGGCTTGGGCCCTCGCGTCGGCTTCTGCGGCGCTTCCCACAGCAACTCGCTGCGGGTGCGGATCTCCGCGCTGTCGAATGCTACGCTCGACGACGGCGCCGGCGACGGCTCGGCTTTCCCACGCTTCGCGGGTTGCTCTTCACGGCGTTGCCGGCTCTCAGCTGCGGGACGACCAGCCATCTCGCTCCTTTTTGGACCTGGCTATTGACAGGCCGGAAACTGTGTATATCGTATACAACAACAGCGTACGACGTAAACATAACCCACCTCACGGAGCGAAACAATGTCACACACCACTGCAGCATCCACCACCGCAAGCCGCACCGTGCCTCTCGGCATGACCAGCCGCGCCACACGCTTCGCATCCGCTTCGGTGGTGCCGCTTGCACTGGCGGCCGCCTTCCTCGCCGCCACCGCCGCCACCGCCGGCACGGCCCGCGCCCAGGCATCGGTCGAGCAGCCGTCGGTGCTGTCGCGGTTCGAGTTCGTCGTGTCGTCAGGTGCCCTGCTGCCGACCGGCGATCAGCGCGACGCGCTCAAGCGCGCCAAGATGACCATCGCGCAGCTGTCGTACGCCGTGCGCCCATACCTCGCCGTGACCACGTCGATGGGCTGGGCACGGAGCCGCGACATCGCGACAGCCGGCGCACCGAAACTGGACGTGTTCACCTACGACGTCGGTGCCGAACTGCGGGCAGATCGCTGGTTGTCGGGCAAGGCGCTGACATTCACGCCGTTTGCCGGCGCCGGTGCGGGCGGGCGGAGCTACAACTATCGCAGCCTCGATGTGGATGCGGCGCACAACCTGGCGGCGTACGGCAGCGCCGGCGGTGAGCTGGGCTACCGCCGCATCCGCTTCCGCGTCGAAGCGCGTGACTACGTGACCGGGTTCAAGCCACTGACCGGAAGCGGCACCGCCGAACGGCGCAACGACGTGAGTGTGATGGCCGGTTTGCGCATCACGGCACACTGATTATGGCCGCGACGAAGGCTTGGCGTCGATCGGACTGGGGAATACCGGCAGCGTTGATCGCACTGAGTCTCGTTCCGGCTCTGGCCGGGACGGCACGCCTCGCGGAGCTGGCACGCGGTGCCGTGATCACCGCGGCCAACGCGCGGTTCTTCGCGATGCCGCTGCCGGTGGTGCTTCACATCCTCGCCGTCATCCCATTCAGCATCCTCGGCGCGCTGCAGTTTGCGCCGGCATTCCGGCAGCGGCATCGCGGATGGCATCGCGCAGCGGGCCGTGTGCTGGTGGTGTGCGGGCTCGTCACCGCGCTGACGGGGTTGTGGATGACGCAGTATTACGCGTGGCCCGCCGGTGACGGCGTGGCCCTGTACGTGATCCGGCTGATCTTCGGTACTGCGATGCTTGCGTCGATGGTGATGGCGATCGATGCGATCCGACGGCGGGACTTCGCGGTGCACGGCAGGTGGATGATGCGCGCGTACGCGATAGCGATGGGTGCAGGCACGCAGGTGCTGACCCACTTGCCTTACTTCCTGCTTGTCGGCAAACCGGACGAATCGAGCCGTGCGGTGCTGATGGGAGCGGGATGGGTCATAAATGTCATCGTCGCCGAGTGGATCATTCGACGCACGCCGGCGCGCCGGGACACCGTGTATCTGGCGCGCGCGTGATGCGTGCGCGAGTGCATCACGGCTGGTGCAGGTCGAGCCAAGCTCACCGCATGCGAGCAAGCTCCAGTCTCGCGCTCTTGTCGTCGCGCACGCCGAGGTAGATCACGCCGGGGCCGAAGCCGGCGATAACGCGGCCGAATGGGAATGCGACGCGATCAGTCAGCACGCCCTGACGATTTACGACATCGTAGACCGGGCCGCCGTTCGCAACTTTGCTGGTACGGATCCAGAGATTGCCTTCGAGGTCGGCTTTCGTCGCACCGGTGCCGAAGGCGGGACGATAGTCGGGAAGATCAGACGCAGGGACCATGTTCATGACCGGCGGAGCCATGCTCGTCGGCGCGCGCGTGCCGCTGGCGGGGCCACCCGGCGCACCTCCCGGTCCTGGTCCTTCGAAACGCATCATCACCATGCCGCCACCGCCGCCATTTGCGCCATCGGCTGGCGTAAACGCGACGCCATTTCCGCCACCATTCGCGGCCGCACGCGCACGATTTGCTTCGTTTGCCGTCTTCGCCGAATCGAGAAACGTGACTTTCGCTTCGTCACTCATGCGCTGCCATTCAAACGGAATCCTGGCCGTACTCACGCGCGAGCCGTCGGGTGCCAGCCAGTCGATGTGATAGTCAGCGCCACGCACCACCGCGAGCGTTCCGTCCGGCAGCACCGTCCAGTCATCGACCACCGGCATCGGGTTCATCATCATGGTCACTGACACGCCGCGCTCGTTCTGCACGACCGATGCGCGGGTTTTCGGAATTTTGAAGAACGACGCTGTGTCGAGCGCACGCGTGTCGAGTGCGACGCGAAGGATCGGTGCCGAATCGGGTTGTTCCGGAATGCGCATCGCGGCAGGCGCGGGCTCATTCCCGCTTGGCGGTGGCGGGATGTTGGGGCGCGTGAAGCCGCGGTACACGATGCGTCCCCTGCTGTCGAATCCCGGTGTCCCGAACGGCCCACCGACCATGAACATGGCGTCGTTCGGGCGCGGAATGGCCATCACACGCGCCACCTTGCCCTGCCCGTCGATCACGAGCATCGAGAGCGACGTCGGATCTATGAAAAGAGTCGAGTCGCCACGATATCGGATCAGACCGGCCGTGCGACCGCTGAATGCATTTGCGGTCGCGGCGGTGGTGTCGGCGACGACCGCTTCCTTCGCGAACGTCGAGTCCAGCAGCAGCAGCTGGCGTCGCACGAGATCGTTCACCAGCACCCGGCCGCCTGGCAATGGGCGCACCGCCGAAATGCTGCCGAAGATGTCCGTCGCCGACACGCGCACGACCGGACCGAGTGGCCTGACCGCCGGCAGTGACTGCGCAAACGCGGGAGCGGAGACACAGACGATGAGGGCGATGCTGCGCAGCGCACGCACGAAGGGAACGGCCATGTGAGATCCGTGCGAAAGTGTGATCATCGGATGATGATGGTGTTACCACCACCGCCCTGAGGAATATTCAGACCGCCGCCAACAAATCCGCCGAACTCGCCGCCGCCAATCGTCCCCGATCGGATCGACGCGAGGTAGCGGTCATCGAGCAGGCTGGCGACGATGGGTGGGAGCTTGCGACGCTGCTCAGCCGTGAGCAAGCCGCGGATTTCCGGCGCAAACCGCCGCAGCAGGTCAACCGTGGACTCGCGCGCCCTTTTGTACCGCCCGTACGCCACGTCGCGATCGTAGCGATCATCAAGGCGCGCAAACTCCTTCACCACCGGCGCCCAGATCGCGCTGTGCCGAATGGTATACGTCCGGTTCAGCGTGGCGATGCTGTCCGCTTGCGGGCCGGTGAGTTGCAACGAATCTGACTGGCGAAGGATCTGCGCCATCGGATTCACCGTCACGCCACCGCTGCCATACATCGCGCTCAGCTGCGGCTCGGGCATCTTCTGACCCGGCGTGCGCCGACCGCGATCGAGCTGCTGCGTCAGCACCTGTCGTTCGCGCGACGCGCCGAGATCGAAACGCAGTTGAGCCGTGATGGTGACCGGCGAACGGAAGGCTGTGAGCGCCGGGCGTGTGGCGCCGAATCGCTGGTTCACTTCATACCGGAAGCGTTGCATCGCCGCGTCGAAGCCGCGCACGTACAGCAGTGTGGCGTCGGGCTGCGCCTGCTGCCCCCATCCGCGCAGATCGTTCGAACCGTGCAGCAGCAGATCGGCGGC
>JANMWU010000195.1:0-1940 GCA_031380785.1 Gemmatimonadaceae bacterium | reverse complement strand
AGCGCCACATCCGCTTCGCGCAGCACCACGGCCAGCGCCGCCGGCGCCAGCTGTCCAAGATCAACGATCGCTTCGGGCGCCAATCCGTTCGCCGCCGCCCATCGGCTGATATTCGTCGTCGTGCCGTAGTACTCCGGTGCCACCGGCGTATGCCCCGCCCGCGTGATCGAACCAATCGTCTCAGGCATTGGCGTCTGCCATGTCGTCAGTAACAGCGTTTCAGGATGCCGTTCGCGAAACACCTTCACGGCCGCGATCACGATGTCCTGGCCCTTGTGATAGTCCAGCCGGCCGCCGGAGAAGATCACGAAGCGCTGCGCGAGGTGGCCGGACTTTGGTCCCGGCGCAAACGATCTCGTGTCGATGCCGGGCGGATACACCACAACATTCGTCATTCCAGCCCGCTGCAATACGTCGCACATCCACGTCGAGCCTGCGAGAAGAACATCCAGTTTCTCTCCACGCGCGCGCGCATCCGCATCGAAACGCGTGTCGCACGTCTGCACGATGCCGACATTGCACTGCGCCGGCAGCGGCAACGCCTGCGGCATCCCTTCCAGCCGGTCACCGAGCAGTCGCAGACCGACGCTCGGCATCGTCACGCCATCCGACGCCCGCATGATACGCGGCCAGTCTCGGCGCGACGCGGTGAACGCCTGTGCCAGCAACGCATAGCTGTTCTCCGACAGTCCGTTGACAGCCATCATCGGCGAGATCGCCGGTAGCAACTGTGCCAGAGGCGAGTCATGCAGCTGCAGAGTGAGATGCAGCGCCATCAACTCAGCCGACGACCGGGTGCCGACGGGCCAGTCGCAAAACATCACGACGCGCGATGCATTCGCCTGTGAAGATTCATCGGGCCGAAGCGTCGCGGCCGCACCGCGATTTCGCGCGTCCAGAACTGTAGGCATCAGCCGGCCAACCGCATTCATGCAGCTTGGGTTGCGATGCCGTCCGACCACGGACGCGACTTGTGCACTGCCTGCGCCTCGCGAATGATGTCGAACCAGAGACGACCTTCCGTCTCCCAGGTATAGCGCGACGACAGTTCCCGTGACTTGGCGCGGTACTGTTCCAGCCGTCCACCCATGAACGCGCTGATCGCGCGCGCGAAATCTTCAGGCGTCTGCAGATGCGCATTCTGCCCGACACCGATGTCTCCCACGAAGCGCCGCAGCTCCGTGCCATGCGACGCCAGAATCGGCAGCCCCGACGCCAGGAACTCATACAACTTGTTCGGCGTGCACATCAACGTGTTCAGATCGGTGTGCGGATATGGAATGATCCCCGCATCGGCACCGGCCGTCCACGCCAGCAGATTCGCCGCCGACTGCTCCGGAATGAAGAACACGCGACGACCCATCACGCCGATTGCGTGCGCGTGACGCTTCAGTCCATCCGAGTACTCCGACTCGCGCCCCATCAGCGCCAGCACGACGCTGTCCGACTTGAGCAGCGCCATGCCGTCAATCATTTCACATAGGTTGCGATGGTCGACCAGGTTGCCCTGATACAGCAGTACACGCTGCTCCGGTCTGATTCCAAGAAACTTCCGCAACCGTCCATCGTCAGCCATCGCCGTCTTCTGATGCCGCCGTGAGGGACAATTCAATACGATGTGCGGACGCATGCAGGCGTAGTGCATCGTCATCACGTCCGCGATGCTGTCGTTCACCGTCACAATACCGTGCGCAAAGCCGATCAGGTCACGCTCGATCGCTTCCAGATTCTGTGCTCTGTCCTTGACAAACGGCTGCGCCGGAAAGAATTCGTGCGCATCATAGATCAGTGTCGCATTGTAGCGTCGCGCTGCCAGAATCCCCGCCGCCAGCTGCGGCAGATCGTTCGCGATGTACACCTCTGCCGGAAACGCCTGCGCCGCCGCAGCGATCCGGCGCCCCCACGGAAACAGCGACTCGATAAGCGCCTGATGGGGCAAG
>JANMWU010000173.1:0-4407 GCA_031380785.1 Gemmatimonadaceae bacterium | reverse complement strand
TCAGTTCGAACTGGTAGCCGGTGCACTGGCATCGAGTCCGGAGAAAGCGCAGCGCTCCGGCGCGGCACTGGGACTGGCTGCCGATCGCACCTATTCGGACTACGCCGCGATGGCGACGGCGGAATCGGCGCGCGCGGACGGCATCGAAGCGGTCTCGATCGTGACCCCGAATCACATGCATGCGCCAGTCGCCGAAGCGTTTCTGGCGGCGGGCATCCACGTGATCTGTGACAAGCCGCTCGCCACCAGTTCAAGGGATGCGAAGCGGTTGCATGCGCTGGCCGTGAAGCACCATCTGCTGTTCGCGGTGACGTACAACTACACCGGCTATCCGATGGTCCGTCAGATGCGCCAGATGGTGCGCGAGAAACAACTCGGCGACATCCGCGTGGTGCAGGTGGAATATCCACAGGACTGGCTGACGGAACCGATCGAGTCGGACGGACAGAAGCAGGCCGGGTGGCGCACCGATCCGGCGAAAGCGGGCCTCGGTGGTTGCATCGGTGACATCGGAACGCATGCGTATCAGCTGGCCGACTACGTCACCGGAATCGAAGTCACCGAGTTATTGGCTGAACTGACGGCGTTCGTGCCCGGTCGCCGGCTGGATGACAACGCGCATGTAATGCTGCGTTACGCGAACGGTGCGCGCGGGATGCTCTGGTCGAGCCAGGTCGCACCTGGCAACGAGAACAACCTGCGACTGCGTGTCTTTGGCAGCAAAGGTGGTCTCGAATGGCGTCAGGAGCTGCCGAATCAGTTGTACTGGTCACCGTTTGGACAGGCAACACAGATCATCGCGCGCGGCACCGGCGCGGCAGGCGCGGATGCGGCCCGCGTGACACGGATTCCGTCCGGACATCCTGAAGGATATCTGGAAGCCTTCGCCACGTTGTACAGCGAGATCGGTCACGCCATCCGCAGTCGACGCACGAAGGGACGGAAGCTTGACAAGTCCGTACAGTTCCCGACGGTGGTCGATGGTGTGAAGGGTGTAGCGTTCGTGGAAGCGGTGGTGTCGTCGTCGGCGAAGGGCGGCAAGTGGGTCAAGCTGCCGGCACGGTGACCGTGCGCGCTACGTTGTCCTGATAATTGTGCACACCTTGTCTCGTCACAGACTACGCCGCATGCGCCAATTGTTGTTGATCGCCGGCGCGATGCTCACTGTTGCCGCAGCTCCTCTCGCGGCGCAGGAGAACTACGAAGTGCAGGTCTATCCGTCGAAGACGGCGGATCCGCGCACGACACTGTTTGAACTGCACAGCAACTTCACCGGCAGCGGGCGACGCACCGTGGAAGACGGCGTGCTCGCGACACAGCATGCGATCCACGAGACGCTCGAGATCACGCATGGCTTCACGAGTGTGTTCGAGCTCGGGTTCTACATTTTCGCGAGCGACAATCCGGGCAACGGCCTCCAGTTCGTCGGCACGCACATCCGTCCGCGTATTCGCGCGCCGGAATCGTGGCAGCTGCCTGTCGGCCTCAGCCTGTCCACAGAATTCGGTCCGACACAGCGCAAATTCGATCAGAGTGAGCTCGGCATTGAAGTCCGGCCGATCATCGATCAGACAATCGGGCGGCTCTACTGGGCGTTCAATCCGAACGTCGCGTGGTCGATGAAGGGTGGGGACGCAGGGCACGGTGTACACGGCATGGTCTTCAATCCAAACGTGAAGCTCGCCTGGCAGGTGAACCCGAAGGTGGCGCTCGGCACCGAGTACTACGGCACCACGGGATCACTGGTGCATCTGGCGCCTTCGGCTGAGCAGTCGCACATGCTCTATCCGAGCATCGATTTGTTCCTGTCGCCGAACTGGGAATTCAACGCCGGCTACGGCATCAAGTTATCGGGAGTCGGCGATCAGAACATTATCAAGCTCATTCTGGGGCGACGACTGAACCACTGATCGTGAGATCCCGCGGAGACCGCGCATGCAGCAAATCATCGATTTCATACTCGAGATAGACAAACTCAAGGGCGTCACCCGCAAAACGCGGCCGCTGGGACTCGACCGACAGGAAAACTCGGCTGAGCACAGCTGGCAGATCGCGTTGCTCGCGTCGTCATTGGTGCAGTACTCGGTGCAGCCGGTGAATATCGATCACGTGATCGCGATGCTGCTGGTGCACGACATCGGCGAGATCGACACCGGCGACACCATTGCGTACGCCGTCGGCGGATGGGAAGAACGGAAAGCGGCGGAACTGGCGGCGGTGACTCGCATCTTCAGCCTGCTGTCTGATCCGTTGCGCAATCGGTATCTCGCGTGGTGGAAGGAATTCGACGCGGGTGAGACTGCTGAATCGCGGTTTGCGAATGCTGCGGACCGCGCGATGCCGGTGTTGCTCAATCTGGCGAACAACGGCCAGAGCTGGCGCGAGAACGGCATTTCGCATGAGCGCGTGGTGACGCGCGTGCGCGCGCAGATCGAGAACGGGTGCCCGGCGCTTTGGGCGTATCTCGAGCACGAACTTGCGAATGCGCAGGCGCGTGGCTGGTTCGGCACGATCGAGCTGACGTCGTCGCCGGTTGATGCTCAGCCCATGTGGCCGCGATGACACTTTGCTATCCTTTTGCCGACGTATCATCCGATTCCTGGACCGTTCGTAAATCACCTTTCTGGCCCCGCGCATGCACCTGATCCGGTTTGCTTTCCTTGTCACGGCGCTCTCCGTCGTACAGGCCTGTCAGTCCGACACGAAACCGGCCGGTCCGACGCGCGTGCTGGTCTTCTCGAAGACTGCCGGCTATCGGCACGAGTCGATCGAGATCGGCAAGAAGACGCTGATCGCGATAGGTGCCGCCAACGGTTTCAGTGTCGACACGACGGAAGACGCCGCGCGCTTCAACGAAGATTCGCTGAGGAAGTACGCCGCCGTCATTTTCCTCAGTCCCACCGGCAACCTCCTCGATCGCGCCGAAGAGGTTGAGCTCGAGCGCTACATCCAGGCCGGCGGCGGATACGTCGGGATTCACGCCGCGTCGGATGCGGAGTACGACTGGCGCTGGTACGGACGACTGGTGGGCGGCTATTTCAGCAGTCATCCCGAGCAGCAGGAAGCGACGCTGCACGTGGTCGACGCCACGCACGGATCGACGGCCCACCTGCCCGCCGAATGGATGCGCAAGGACGAGTGGTACAACTTCAAGTCGCTCGTTCCCGATCTGCATGTGCTGCTCACCATCGACGAAGCGAGCTACAAGGGCGGCACCAACGGCGCCACGCATCCGATGGCGTGGTACCACGACTACGATGGTGGTCGCGCCTTTTATACGGAACTCGGTCACACCGTCGAGAGCTACAGCGACTCACTGTTCGTCAAGCATTTACTCGGCGGCATCAAATACGCGATCGGTGATCGCCGCGCACTGAACTACGCCAAGGCCACGTCGCAGCACGCGCCGGCCGACTCGATGTTCCACAAGACCGCACTCACGATGGGCACACTGGCTGAGCCGACCGAAATGGCGGTGTTGCCGACGAAGGATGTCCTGATCGCACAACGCGGCGGCGAGATCGTGCTGTACCGCGACGCCGATCACTCGGTGAAGCCGGCCGGCAAGCTGGCGGTGTACTTCAAAGCCAAAAACGGTTCAAATGTCGAAGAAGGCCTGCTGGGGCTGACCATCGATCCCGACTTCGCCACCAATCATTTCGTATACGTGTTCTACAGTCCGGCCGACACCACCGTCAATCGGCTGTCACGCTTCGAGTTCACTGGCGACTCGCTGCGCATGGCAAGCGAGAAGATCGTGCTGCAGTTCTACTCGCAGCGCGAAATCTGCTGTCACACCGGCGGGTCGCTGGCATTCGGACCCGGCGGCACTCTGTTCATCTCCGCCGGCGACAACTCCACGCCGTTCGACGAGAAGGGCGTGAAGTTCGCCAGTCACGGTTTCTCACCGACCGACGATCGCCCCGGTCACGAACCGTACGACGCGCGGCGCACGGCGGCCAACACCAACGATCTGCGCGGCAAGATCTTGCGCATCCACATCAAGCCGGACGGCACGTACGACATTCCGGCCGGCAATCTCTTTCCGCCCGGCACGCCGAAGACGCGTCCGGAGATCTACGTGATGGGCGACCGGAATCCATACCGCATCGCGGTGGACCAGAAAACCGGTTTCGTGTACTGGGGTGAGGTTGGTCCCGATGCTGCCGACGACACGCTCGTGACGCGCGGTCCGAAAGGCTACGACGAAATCAATCAGGCGCGCGCCGCCGGCAATTTCGGCTGGCCGCTATTCGTCGGTGACAACTACGCGTATCACCAGTGGAACTACGCCACCGGCGTGAGTGGTCCCGAGTACGATCCGAAAGCGCCGAAGAACGATTCACGCAACACAACCGGACTGCGTGATCTGCCGCCGGCGCAACCGGCGTTCATCTGGTATCCGTA
>JANMWU010000158.1:0-2094 GCA_031380785.1 Gemmatimonadaceae bacterium | reverse complement strand
CAACGATCTGCGCCCGTGGCGCTGCGCTCGCGCGCTCGCGCATCAGCGCGCCGCGCAGCATCGTAATGCCCGAATCGGGCTGGCCAAGGTCCTGAATCAGGCGCTCAGCCATCGCCATCTGCGCGGCAATCAGTTTCGCCTCCGGTGGCGCAGGCAGTTTCGCAAAACGCGCCAGCGCGCCCCGAAGCAGCGTGGATGCGGTGCCGTTCTTCCCGATCTCCGTCTGGATCAATGCCGTGATCGTGAGATCTTCGGCCACTTCGCTGGATACATCGCCTACCGACTGCTGATGAAGACGCGTCGCAGAATCGAGCAGCACGAGCGCGGTGGAATACTGGTTGAAGCTACGTTGGCTGCGACCGAGCGCAGTATACAGATCAGCGCGCGTGTGCGGGTCGTTCGCGAATGCGCCGGGGATATGTCGTGCCGTGGAGTCCAGCAGATCGCGCAACGTGATGTCCTTGCTGCCCGATATACCGCTGTAGAAACTCGCATCACCGGCGCCCAGCGCGGTCTGCAGGAACGACACGGTGCGCCGGGCGCGATCGGCCTCCGCCTGCGCCAGTCGTGCGGCACGCATTGAGAAGAGCGTCGCCCCAACCAACGCCAGCACGGCCACACTCGCTGACACCACCAGCGCGCGCTGACGCTTCACGAATTTCTGCGCGCGATAGCCAAGCGTATCAGGGCGTGCCTGAACCGGCATCCCCCGCAGATATCGCAAAATGTCGGCGCTGAACGCATCCACACTGGCGTACCGCCGGTCCGGTTCCGCGCGCAAGGCCATCAGCACAATCGCGTCGAGTTCACCGCGAAGGGTCTCGCGCAATGCCGACGCCGTTGGAAGACCACATTGCACCGGATGCGTTTCCGTCACGCCATCGCTCGGCATGCGCGGCGGTCGGGTGGACATCGCCTGACGCGCTTCGCTCGGTGTGAGGCCCTCAACGTCGTGCGGGGCGGAGCCGGAGAGCAGCCGGAAGAGAATCACGCCGAGCGAGTACACGTCGGCGGCGGTGGTGATTTCATCGCCGCGAAACTGTTCGGGGGCGGCGTATGCGGTAGTCAGCGGAGCAACGCCGCCGCGCGTGAGTTCGCCCGACACGTCGTCAGTCACAAGGAGCTTCGCCACGCCGAAGTCGAGCAGTTTGACGGTGCCGTCGTCGGTGACGAAGATGTTGCCCGGTTTGAGATCGCGGTGCACGATCAGTTTTGCGTGCGCGAACTGCACCGCTGCGCATGCCTGCCGAAAGAGATCCAGCCGCTGACGGATCGTGAGTTGCCTGGCCTCGCACCAGGTATCGATGCGCTGGCCCGTAACAAACTCCATCACCAGATACGGAATGCCGTCATCAGTGGTGCCGCCGTCATACAGCGCCGCGATATTCGGGTGTTCGAGCTTCGCGAGAATCTGCCGTTCACGCTTGAATCGCCAGAGCAGCTCCGGCCGATCGACGCCAATGGACAGCGTCTTGATTGCGACGCGCTTGTCGAGCTGCCGGTCGACGTGATGCCCTTCATACACGACGCCCATGCCGCCGCGCCCGATTTCGCGCTCGATGCGATACGCGCCAACCACGCGGCCGAGCAGTGGATTCGGTGGCGGGGGACGGAAGGCGCGCTCGATCGCAGGCGCGAGGAACGCGTCGTCGGCGTCCGCGGAGAGAAGGCTCTCGACCTCCTGCTGCAGCGCCGCATCGCCGGCGGTCAGGGCGAGCAACCGCGCCTCACGATCGGCCGGCGGCAGCTCGCGCACGACGTCGAAGATTCCGGTGATGCGTGTCCAGTCGTGTCGCGTCAGCTGCATTGGCGTCGCGCGGTCTGGTGCGAGGACATCGGTCGGATTCACGGCGGAATATTGCGGAGCACGCATCGTGCTGCCAGACTCTACTTCAGCTCGCGGGCGTACCTCAACCTGAAGCGGCCTGCATTTGCGGAGCGATCGGCATGGACAGTGACCCGACAACCACCGGTAACGCGATGCCGGATGAGGCAAACGAGGTCACTCGGTTGCTCGGCGAGCTGGCATCCGGCGCGAGTGGCGCTGCCAATCGTCTGGCCACGCTGGTCTATGACGAATTGCACCTGATCGCT
>JANMWU010000153.1:0-10827 GCA_031380785.1 Gemmatimonadaceae bacterium | reverse complement strand
CACATATTCGAGTTGGCGCGCCACTGGCGATCTCCCAGCCTGGCTCGCCGCCGCTGGCGTGCCAGTGCTTGACGGCGTGGACACCCGCCGCCTGACGCGGCACCTGCGCAGCAGCGGTGTAATGCTTGGCGTGATCTGTCTGGGTGACACTCCGTCCGACCACGCTCGCGAGATGCTCGCGAACGCACCGAAAATGGAAGGCGCTGACCTCGCAACCACGGCGGCGACACGGTCAGCGTACGAATACGGTGCCGCCAACAGTGCGCATCACGTCGTTGCCGTCGATTTCGGTATCAAGGCGAACATGCTCCGTCTTTTCGCTGACGAGGGCTGCCGCGTGACTGTGGTACCCGCGACGACCACGGCCGAAGAGATTCTGTCGCAGAAGCCTGATGGGGTTTTCCTGTCGAACGGTCCGGGCGACCCTGCTGCGATCGCCTACGCGCCGGCAATGATCCGGGGCGTCGCCGAGTCGGGCACGCCTGTTTTCGGAATCTGCCTTGGGCACCAGCTCATCGGGCTGACTTTTGGGGGCCGGACACAGAAGATGCCCTTCGGTCACCGTGGCGGAAATCAGCCGGTGAAGGAGCTTGCGACCGGCCGGGTGCTGATCACCTCGCAGAACCACGGCTTTGCGGTAGCGGGTGACGCCGGTCAGGTGGCGGGTTCGACCGACCTGAAAGTGACGCATGTGAACCTGAATGACGGGTCGATCGAAGGCCTCAGGCACCGGACCTTGCCGGTCTTTGCAGTGCAGTATCACCCCGAGGCTGCACCGGGTCCGCACGACGCGCGACCGGTCTTCCACGAGTTCATGGCGGCGCTTCGGCACAGGACCTGAAGCAAGCCAACCTCTTGACTGACAACGCTCTACGTGGCTAGCTTCGCGCCCGAGCCCGGTGCCAACCGGGCGTTGACTCCTTGAGGGCGTCCATGACGAAAGCCGATCTGGTGGAGCGGGTCACCGAGCAGATTTCTCGGACGGCCGGCCCGCTGATTTCCAAGAAGGATTGCGCCCGGGTCGTCGATGCGTTCCTCGATGCGATCAAGGACGCAATGAAGGATCAGAAGAACATCGAGGTGCGCGGCTTCGGCACGTTCAAGATCCGGCAGCGCAAGACGCGCATGGCGAGAAATCCGCGCACTGGTGAACCGGTCGAAGTGTCAGCGCGTCCGGTACCGGTCTTCAAGCCATCGAAGGAATTGCGTGCGTTGGTCGCTGGCGAAGAGATACCGGAAGGTGGTTTCGCCGACGATGACGACGACTTTGACGATTAAGTCGAAGTCTTGCATGCAGATAGGCGCTCGTGCAGCGCAGCTGGGGCGCCTCATTGGCGCCCCACTCTCGTTCCAGACAGGCGCGTCCGAACGATTGCATTCGGAACTCGCTATCTTCCGGTGTCATCACGACTTGAGTCAATGACCCAGCTTCAGGTTCTTCTCTTTGCATCGTACGCAGATGCGTTTGGCGCCAGCGCAGTCTCGGTCACAGTGAGTGAGCCGGCGACCGTCGCGGACGTAGTCAGCGCGCTGCGACTGCTGCCGGGTGGCGACACGCTGCCAGCAACTCCGCTGGTTGCCGTTGACCGGCGGTACACGCCGGGCGTCGTCGAAGTGCGCGGTGGTCAGGAGATCGCTCTCATCCCCCCGGTAGCCGGCGGATGATTCGAACCGCCATCGTGCACCACGCCATCGATGCGGCAGCGCTTCTGGCCGAAGTGACGTCCGGGAGCACCGGCGCGACAACGCTGTTTGTTGGCACCGTTCGCGACGTCAACGATGGCCGGGCCGTGCGTGGCATCGAATACACGGCGTATGCAGCGATGGCCGGCGACGAGCTGCAGCGCATTGCAGTGGAAGCCGCCGAGCGCCACCAAGGTATCCGCGTGGTGGTCGAGCATCGAGTTGGTGAGCTCGCGCTTACCGACATCAGCGTCGCGATCGCGGTCGCGCATGCACGCCGCGCTCCTGCGCTCGACGCCAGCCGCTTCGTGATCGAAGAGCTGAAGCGTCGAGTGCCGATCTGGAAGCGCGAGCACTATGTGGATGGCGCGTGGCAGTGGGTCGACCCGACCGCGCATCACAGCACGGTGGCAGCGTCATGAGCGGCGTCACGCTCACCGACCAGTTTGGGCGGAGCATCGAGTATCTGCGCATCTCGGTGACGGATCGCTGCAACTTCCGCTGCACCTATTGCATGCCGCTGGAGGGACTGCCCTGGCTGCCGAAGGCCGATATTCTGTCGTACGAAGAGATTGTTGCAGTCGTGCGTCAGCTTGCGCCACTTGGACTGCGTCGGATCCGGCTTACCGGCGGCGAGCCGACCATCCGGCCGCAACTTACCACGCTCGTCTCGCAGCTTCGGACTGTGCCGGGCGTTGAGGACATCGCACTCTCGACGAACGGTGTGCGCCTGCCGGAGCTGTCGCAGCCGCTGCGTGACGCCGGCCTCGATCGCATCAACATGAGCGCCGACAGTCTGCGGCCGAATCGCATCCAGTCGATCGCGCGCCGTTCGTTCCCATTCGATCCGATTCTGTCGCTGCACGCGGCGCAGTCGGCCGGATTGTCGCCAATCAAGGTGAATGTGGTGGTGATGCGCGGCGTCAATGATGACGAAGTCACAGATTTCGCGCGACTGACGCTGGACCGGCCGTGGCATGTTCGCTTCATCGAGCTGATGCCGGTTGGCGACATGCGAGAGCTGACCTGGGAGCATGTCGTGCCGGCGGCGGAAATTCTGGACCGGATTTCTTCGATCTCGGCGCTCAGCGCTGATGCGGGTCCGGCGCGCGGCAACGGTCCGGCGGCGTACTATCGCTTTCCAGGTGCGGCAGGAACTGTTGGCGTCATCACGCCGATGTCCCACACGTACTGCGGCACCTGCAACCGGGTGCGCCTGACCGCTGACGGCCGACTGCGCACATGCCTGTTTGGCGATCACGAAGTGAACCTGCGCGACGCGCTGCGTGCCGGTGAGCCTCTGGAGCCGCTGTTTCGCGAAGCGCTGGCCGGCAAGCCGCGCGAACATGCACTGCTGCAGATGCAGGTCGGCGGCCTCCGTGCGCTGAGCCAGGTTGGTGGTTAGCGTGGTGTCGACGCGGGCTCATCGTTGTCGGCCGTATGTGCGATATGTAGCTTACCGCCGATACTCGCCCGTGCTGGTTACTCGCGCCAAAGATCCGGCGCGCAACGCATACCTCTCAGATCGACTGACACAATGGTGAACAAGATCACGGTTGTCGGCGCCGGCAACGTCGGTGCGACGGCCGCTCAGCGCATCGCCGAGAAGGAACTGGCGCGCCACGTGGTGATGGTGGACGTGGCCGAGGGCGTTCCGCAGGGGAAGGGACTGGATCAGTGCCAGAGTGCGCCGATCGAAGGCTTCGATTCGCTGGTCATCGGCAGCAACGGCTACGACGAATCGGCCGGCAGCGACATCGTGGTGATCACGGCCGGCATTCCGCGCAAGCCGGGCATGTCACGTGACGACCTCGTGAACACGAACGCCGGAATCATGAAGGCGGTCTGCGAACAGGTGAAGACCACGTCGCCGAACGCGATCGTGATCGTAGTCTCGAACCCGCTCGACGTGATGTGTTACGTCGCGAAGAAAGTCACGGGCTTTCCGCGCGAACGCGTCATCGGCATGGCCGGCGTGCTCGATACCGCGCGCTATTGCGCGTTCCTCGCGCTGGCGATGGATGTGTCAGTGAAGGACATTCGCGCGATGGTCCTCGGCGGGCACGGCGATACGATGGTGCCGCTCGTCAGCTACACCTCGGTGAGCGGTATTCCGGTCACACAGCTGCTGGACAAGCCGACGCTCGATGCGATCGTGCAGCGCACACGTGACGGCGGTGCCGAGATCGTGAAATACCTCAAGACCGGTTCTGCCTATTATGCGCCATCCGCTGGCGCAGTGCAGATGGTTGAGGCAATCGTCAACGATCAGAAGCGCATCCTGCCGTGCGCAGCGTGGCTTGATGGTGAATACGGCATGTCAGGGCTTTATCTGGGTGTGCCCTGCAAGCTTGGCCGCAAGGGTCTGGAGAAGGTGATAGAGGTCACACTCTCCGCGGATGAACGGGCGGCACTCGAGAAGAGCGCGCAGGCCGTCCGCGAACCGATGGCAGCGCTCACGCTCTGAGCGATTCCTCAAGCGGCGGGTCGGGCCCTGCGCCTGGACCGCCGCTTGAATTTTCTGACCCAGTTTCGGAGCATCCTGCTCGATGAACACGTTGTTGTCGTTCTGGCGCTCCACCATCGGCAAGAAGGTGGTGATGGGCGTGACGGGACTGATTGGTCTTGGCTTTGTGGTCGGCCACATGGCGGGCAATCTCCAGGCGTTCTCCGGCGAGGAGAAAATCGACGCGTACGGCGCACTGTTGCATGGACCGCTGCATGAGCTGCTGCTGCTCTCGCGCGTGGTGCTGATCGCCGCCGTCGTACTTCACATCACGGCCGCCTATCAGCTGACGATGCTATCGCGCGCCGCGCGTCCACTGGATTACGCCAACCGAAAGCCACAGGTCAGCACGCTGGCATCGAAGACGTTGCGCTGGGGCGGCGTGCTGCTGCTCGTCTTCATTGTCTTCCACATCCTGCACTTCACGGTTGGTACGGTGCATCCGGACTTCGTTGCAGGGCGAGTGTATCGCAACCTTTCCACCGGCTTCGCTGTTAAGTGGGTGGCAGCGTTTTATCTGGTGGCCATGGTCGCACTCGGCATGCATCTCTATCATGGCGCGTGGAGTTCAATGCGCACGCTCGGGCTGGCCAGGCAGAGCGCGCATCCGTTGAAGCGATATCTGCCGATGGCGCTGGCAATCGTGATCTCCGTAGGGTTTGCGGCAATTCCGCTGGCCTTCCTTGTTGGCGTTCTCAGGTAGTCGGGCGCAACCGCATATGGAACTGAAGTCCAGGATCCCGTCGGGTCCACTCGAGCAGAAGTGGGATTCGCATCGCTTCAGCATGAAGCTCGTGAACCCGGCCAACAAACGGAAATACTCGGTCATCGTGGTCGGTGCCGGGCTGGCAGGGGCATCGGCCGCTGCCACGATGTCGGAACTCGGCTACAACGTGTCGTGCTTTGTGTATCACGACTCGCCGCGACGGGCACACTCGATCGCGGCGCAGGGTGGCATCAACGCGGCGAAGAACTATCAGAACGATGGCGACTCGATCAGGCGCCTGTTCTACGACACGATCAAGGGCGGCGACTTCCGTTCCCGCGAAGCGAACGTCTATCGTCTGGCGCAGTGCTCGGTCAGCATCATCGACCAGTGCGTGGCGCAGGGTGTGCCGTTCGCCCGCGAATATGGCGGATTGCTCACCAATCGCTCGTTTGGCGGCGCACAGGTGAGTCGGACGTTCTACGCGCGTGGTCAGACCGGTCAGCAGCTGTTGCTCGGCGCGTACCAGGCGCTCGAAAAGCAGATCGGCAAGGGCGCGGTGACGATGCACACGCTGACCGAAATGCTCGACGTGATCGTAGTGGATGGTGCCGCCCGCGGCATTGTGGCGCGCAACCTGAAGACCGGTCAGATCTCGACGCACCTCGCGGACGCGGTCGTGCTTGCAACGGGTGGTTACGGCAACGTGTACTTCCTGTCCACCAATGCGAAGCAGTGCAACGTGACGGCGGCCTGGCGCGCGTACAAACGCGGCGCGGCATTTGGAAATCCGTGCTTCACGCAGATTCATCCGACCTGTATTCCGCAGGCGGGTGATTTTCAGTCGAAGCTGACGCTGATGTCGGAGTCGCTGCGCAACGATGGGCGCTGCTGGGCGCCGGTGAAGCAGGGCGACACGCGCAACCCGCGCGACATCCCGGAAAATGAGCGGGACTATTTCCTCGAACGGAAGTATCCGAGCTTCGGGAATCTTGCGCCGCGTGACATCGCGAGCCGAGCCGCGAAGGAAGTCTGCGACGAAGGTCGCGGCGTCGGTGACACGGGCCTCGGCGTCTATCTCGATTTCGCGGACTCCATCAATCGGCTCGGCGAAAAGACCGTCGCGGAGCGATACGGGAACCTGTTTGAGATGTACGAACGCATCACCGACGAAGATCCGTACCAGCAACCGATGCGCATCTACCCGGCCGTGCACTACACGATGGGCGGCCTGTGGGTGGACTACAACCTCATGAGCACCATACCTGGCCTGCATGTGCTGGGCGAGGCGAATTTCTCGGATCACGGCGCGAATCGCCTCGGCGCCAGCGCACTGATGCAAGGTCTGGCCGATGGCTACTTCGTGATTCCGGTGACGATTGGCGACTACCTCGCGCAATCCAAGCTGGCGCCGGTGACGCAGGATCATCCCGAGGTTCGTGCCGCGGAAGCTGCCGCGAACGATCGCATGCAACGGCTCATTGGAATCAAGGGCAAGCGTGCGGCGGACAGCTTCCATCGCGATCTCGGCAAGATCATGTGGGAACACTGCGGCATGGCCCGCAACACCGCATCGCTGACGACTGCGATTCAGGACGTCGGTGCGCTGAAGGAGGAATTCTGGCGCAACGTCAACGTGCCGGGCTCGGACGCCGACTTGAATCAGGCGCTGGAAAAGGCGAATCGCATCGCCGACTTCATGGAGCTCGGTGAGCTGATGTGCCGCGACGCGCTCGAGCGCGAGGAAAGCTGCGGTGGTCACTTCCGCACTGAGTATCAGACGCCGGATGGCGAAGCGCTGCGAAACGACGACCAGTTCGCACACGTCGCCGCGTGGCAGTACAACGGCGAAGGCAGCACTCCCACGCGTCTCGTAGAACCGCTCACGTTCGAAAACGTGCAGCTCAGCCAGCGGAGCTACAAGTAATGAATTTCACGTTGAAGGTGTGGCGTCAGGCAAACGCCAGGAGCGCCGGCAAGCTTGAGACGTATCAGGCAAAGAACATCCCGTCGGATGCGTCGTTCCTCGAGATGATCGATATCGTGAATAATCATCTCGAAGAGGTTGGCAAGGAGCCGATCGCGTTTGCGCATGACTGCCGGGAGGGGATCTGCGGCAGCTGCAGCATGATGATCGACGGCGTCGCGCACGGGCCGGTAAAGGGTGCGGCGACCTGTCAGGTTCACATGCGCTCATTCAGGGACGGCCAGGAAATCACCGTCGAGCCGTGGCGGTCGGTGGCCTTCCCGGTGCTGAAGGATCTCATCACCGATCGCAGCGCCTTCGACCGCATCATTCAGGCGGGCGGCTACATCAGCGCTCCCACCGGCGGCGCCCGCGATGCGAACGAGATTCTGATTGCGAAGACGGACTCCGACTCGGCGATGGACGCCGCTGCCTGCATCGGTTGCGGCGCCTGCGTGGCCGCCTGCCCGAACGGGTCGGCGTCGCTCTTCACCGGCGCCAAGATCGCACATCTGGCACGGTTGCCACAGGGACAGCCAGAGCGGCACAAGCGCGTCGCGTCGATGGTGGCGAAGATGGACGAAGAGCATTTCGGCCATTGCACACTCTACGGCGAATGCCAGGACGCCTGTCCGAAGCAGATCTCCATCGATGTCATCGCGCTGATGAACCGGGACTACATCGTGGCGATGGCCACCCGGAAGCCGGAGATGGCCGGCGCCAGCGGTCACGGTTGACAGCGTGTAGCGCCGCCCGCCCGCCGGATGACACACAGGGCCCGCTGCCGCACTGGCAGCGGGCCCTGTGTCAGTCATACCGTGCCGTCGCTCAAAGTCGCGGCAAGGTGATTCCGACCTGCGCCTGGTACTTGCCGCGCTTGTCGCGATAGCTCACTTCCGGTGGCGCGTTGCCTTTCAGGAAGAGCACCTGCGCGATGCCTTCATTGGCGTAGATCTTCGCCGGCAACGGTGTGGTATTCGAAATTTCGAGCGTGACGAAACCTTCCCATTCGGGCTCGAACGGTGTGACGTTGGTGATGATGCCACACCGCGCATAGGTGGACTTCCCGACGCAGATGGTGAGAATGTCGCGCGGAATGCGGAAATACTCGACCGATCGCGCCAGCGCAAAACTGTTTGGCGGAACGATGCAGTAGTCGCCCTCGAACTCCACGAAGCTCTTCGGGTCGAAGTCCTTCGGGTCCACAATGGAGCTCAGAACATTCGTGAAGATCTTGAACTCCCGCGCTACGCGCATGTCATAGCCGTACGAGGAAACCCCGTAGCTGATGACGCCGTCGCGGACCTGACGATCTTCGTACGGTTCGATCATCCCGTGGTCGAGCGCCATCTGGCGGATCCACGCGTCGTTCATGATTGGCATGGCGCGGGAACGTAGCGTCCCGGCACCGGTGGTGCCACCGGAAGAGTCAGCCTGCTGTCAGCGGCAACGCGCCCGGGTCCGGAGGCACGCAAGCCGGCCTCTGGCGAGCGTTGTAGTACGCCCAGCGTACGGCTAGCTTGCTCGGAACCGGTTAGTGAATTTTTTCACGAGCGTGTGACCTCGCATGGGGCTCCAGGAGTACCTGCCAATTCTGATGCTGATCGGTTTCGTTCTGGTGAACGCGACCGTGATCATTGGTCTGTCGCAGTGGGCGATGCGGCAACGTCCGACGGTCGTGAAAGCGGAGGCGTACGAGTCCGGAATTCCGGCCCTCGGCGACGCCCGCGAGCGTTTCTCGGTCAAGTTTTATCTGGTCGCGATGCTGTTCATCGTGTTTGACATCGAGACGGTGTTTCTGATTCCGTGGGGCACCGCATTCCGCCGGCTGTCGTGCAGCGGTACCGTCATCGATGGCGTGTGCAACGGTGCCACGAGTTTCTTCGGACTTGGCGAGATGCTTGTCTTCATGGCGATACTCGCTGTCGGCCTCGCCTATGTGTGGCGCAAGGGAGCATTGCAATGGGATTGAGCCCGGCGACGACGCCGTCGCGTGTCACGTACGATCCGCCGTCGCAGGACGGCTGGGTGACAACGCGCCTCGAGTTCCTGGTGAACTGGGGCCGCGCCAACTCGTTGTGGCCAATGCCGTTCGGCACCGCCTGCTGTGCGATTGAATTCATGGCGACGGCCGCAAGCCGCTTTGACCTGGCCCGCTTTGGCATGGAACGCATGAGCTACTCGCCGCGCCAGGCCGATGTGCTGATCTGCGCCGGTCGCGTGCCATTCAAGCTGGCCCCCGTCATTCGTCGCATCTACGAGCAGATGCCGCAGCCGAAGTGGGTCATTTCGATGGGTGCGTGCGCGTCAAGCGGCGGCATGTTTGACAACTACGCCGTGGTGCAGGGCATCGACACGATCATTCCGGTGGACGTATACGTGCCCGGCTGTCCGCCGCGCCCCGAGGGGCTGATCTACGGCATCATGATGTTGCAGGAGAAGGTGAAGCAGCAGCGTTCGATCTCCGATCAGAAGCAGTACGAGGAGATTGCGATCGATCCGACGTCGCGCCTGTACATCCCGGCCTCGCGCATCGATGAATTGTCGGAACCATTCGGCAACTCGGTGCACCAGACCCGGTCCGCTCCATGAGTGTGGTGCTGCCAGGCGCAGCGCTGCCGCAGAACACGCCCGATCCTGTGACGCCGCGCGCCATTCCGCATCGCGGTGGTGACGTCAATCCGAGTGTCAACGCGCTGCGTGCGCAATTCGGCGGCATCATCGGTCGTGACAGCGTGACCTGGGGCGAAACGACGGTGTGGGTCGAACCGTCGAAGATCCGGGAGATCGCGCTCTGGTTGCGCGACGATCCCTCGCAGCAGTACGACTATCTGGTGGATGTGACGGCGGTGGAGCATCGCGACACATCGTTGCCGATCGAAATGGTCTGGCATCTGCGCTCGTTGCCATATCGGCGCTTTCTGCGCATCAAGTCGGCACTGGACATGAACGCCGAGCTGGAGGTGCCGAGCATCGAGCCGGTATACAAATCGGCCAACTGGCTCGAGCGCGAAGTGTATGACATGTTCGGGATCCGGTTCGCCGGCCACTCGGATCTGCGTCGCATTCTGTTGTGGGAGAGCTACGGAGAAGGTTTTCCGCTGCGCAAGGATTTTCCGTTGCGAGGGCGATTCAGTCGTTCAGAGCAGCTGTCACAGGCGCTCAGTGCGAATCCTGAGGCACCGTATTCGATGGAAGAGCTGCGCGTTGCCGATGCCTTTCACGAATTGCCAGCCGACATGCGCGCGCGCCTGCTCAGCGAACGTCCGGGCGCCTGAGCGATGACGACCACCACGCGCACCGTCGAAGTGGAGCTGGCGACACAGGGGATTGGCGCCAGAGGAGAGCTGTTCCGCGTTCCGCTCACGGCCACACCTTCGGGCGAGGTTATCCCGGCGGAGCTGGTTCCGGGTACGGAACCTGACATGGGCAACGAGCGGATGCTGATCAACATGGGTCCTCAGCATCCTGCCACGCACGGCGTGCTGCGTCTGGTGCTGGAGCTCGACGGCGAAACGGTCATCCGCTGCGTGCCGCATATCGGATATCTGCACTGCGGCTTTGAAAAGATCGGTGAGTACCGACAGTACAACCAGATCATCCCGTGGACCGATCGCGAGGACTATCTCAACTCGATGGGCAACAACATCTCGTACGCGCTGAGCGCGGAGCGGTTGTTCGGCATTGACATCACGCCGCGCTGCACGGTGCTGCGCGTGATTGCGATGGAACTGTCGCGCATTATTTCGCATCTGGTGTGGCTTGGTACTACCGCGATCGACATGGGGGCGTTCACGCCATTCCTGTGGACGTTCCAGGAACGCGAGACGGTCTACAACCTGTGGGTGAGCTGGGTGGGCGGGCGGCTCACCACCAGCGGCTCGCGTATCGGTGGAATGGCCGCGGATCTGCCGGCGGGCTGGATCGACGGGCTCAAAGGATTTCTGCGCTCCTTGCCGAAGACGC
>JANMWU010000131.1:0-3635 GCA_031380785.1 Gemmatimonadaceae bacterium | reverse complement strand
CCCTCGACGCGGTACTGCGCCCGGTGGTGCGCGATGAAATGGTTTCCGATGTGCTGCTCGGCGCGTTTCTCTCGGGCGGCATCGATTCGTCTCTCATCGTCGCGTTGATGCAGGCGCAGTCATCGCGGCCCGTGCGCACGTTCACCATTGGCTTCGACGATCCGCGATTCAACGAGGCCGGATTCGCAAGAGACGTCGCCGCACATCTCGGCACTGATCACACCGAGCTGATTGTACGCGGTGAAGACGCGCTGGCGTTTGTCGAGCGCCTGCCACAGATCTACGATGAGCCGATGGCCGACTCGTCGCAGCTTCCAACGCTGCTTGTTTCGCGCATGACACGTCAGCACGTGACCGTGGCGCTTTCCGGTGACGGTGGCGACGAATTGTTCGGTGGCTACTCCTGGTATGCCGGCACCCGCGGCACGACCGACCGGCTGTCGGAGTCCACGCCGGCGCTGATGCGAAGGGTCGTCGGCTCGATGCTGCGCAGCATTCCCGATCCGCCGCCCGATCTCATCGCACGCCTGATCACAGGCGGTGACGGAGCGAACGGTGACCGGCCGGCGAATGCGCTTTCACGCCTTGGCGCCGTGCTCGAAGCATCGGATGGACGTGCCGCATATCTGTCCATGCTGGCGCACACGGACTCGCCGGCCGATCTGCTCAGGGCTCCGCTCCGCGCCGCCGCTGGCCGCGGCTACCTGCGTGGTGCCTGGCTTGGCGATGCGAGCGCAGCCGAGTCTCGCATGCTGTTCGATGCGACGAGTTACATGCCCGACGATATTCTCGTGAAGGTTGACCGTGCGGCGATGGCGTTCAGTCTCGAAACCCGTGCGCCACTGCTCGATCATCGCGTGTTCGAGCTCGCGTGGCGCATGCCGCAATCCGCGAAGATCCATGACGGCGTCGGCAAGCAACCACTGCGCACACTCCTCGACCGGTACGTGCCGCGTGCACTCATCGATCGCCCGAAGCGCGGTTTCGCCGTTCCCTTGGCCGCGTGGTTGCGCGGCCCGCTTCGGCCATGGGCGGAGGAGCTGCTGTCACCGGCGTCGATCGCATCGACCGGGATCCTCGACGTGACGCGCGTGCGCCGGATGTGGCTGCAGCACAGCAACCAGATCGCGGATCACGGCACGCGGCTTTGGGCCGTGCTCTCACTGACGGCATTCCTGCGCGCAGAGGCGCCGTCCGTGGCAACGCGGCGGAGCGCATGAGCCCACCTGTATGAGCAATCGCGTCTCAACAGCGCGCCGGTGGCCGTGGAGTGCATTTCACGAACTTGCGCACCGCCCAGCGAACCAGTTGCCGGCGCTCGACGGCTTGCGTGCGGCTGCCGTGCTGCTCGTGATCTGCGATCACTGGGTCTACGAATGGGTGACGAACGCCCACTACACGGAACCGGCAATTTCAAAGCTCCCGAATTTCTACTGGGGTTGGACGGGCGTAGATCTGTTCTTCGTGCTCAGCGGATTTTTGATCGGGAAGCAGCTCTGGGGTGAGCTGTACCGCACAGGAGGCATCGCGGTCGGACAATTCGTACTGCGACGCGGCCTCCGTATCTGGCCTCTGTACTACATGTGCATGATTGTTCTGGTGCTCGTGCAGAGTGCCAAGGCACCGAGCTGGCCGGATTGGGTCATGCTCAGCAACTATGTCGAGTCGCGCTATGCGCGCAGCTGGTCACTGAGTACCGAGGAGCAATTCTACCTGCTCATGCCGACGCTGCTCCTCGTCTTCCGCCGCGCCCTGCCGAAACGATGGTGGCCCGTCACGGTGCTTTTTCTGCTCGTCGGCATCGCTGGCGCGCGCGCATTCACATTCGCGGATCTTTCCTCGCAGGGCATAGACCCGAAGCGTATCTCGACCCTCATGTACTCTGCCTTTCACCTGCACTGCGAGCCGCTTCTGATCGGCTTGCTGATCGCCTGGATATCGCTGCGGCGACCGCAGTGGCTCGCGGCACCTGTACACGGCAAGGTCGCGATCAGGGTGTTCGGTGCGGCGGGCGCTCTGGCGATGTTCGGAGTCGCGCTCCGCACGTTGAATCGTGAAGTCTTCGCATATCTCGCACTGGGGTGCGTTTACGGAGCCGCGCTGTGCGTCGGACTCGCGGATCGCTCGCGGCTCACGGCCGTTTTGCGATGGCGCGTCTGGTACCCCATCGCGCGACTCTCCTTCGGCATGTATCTCAATCATCTGATTCTGCGCGAGCCGACGGATACCATCCTCACACTTGTGAATTCCGTGTTGCCTCGCGACTCGACGGCGGCGTTTCTCGCCGGCTTGCTGCTCACAGTCGCCGGTTCGATGGTGATGTCGGCCATTACCTTCGTGCTCGTCGAACAACCCGGACTTGCGTTGCGCGATCGCTGGCTTACACGCTGCAAGCCCGCAGTCGCACCTGTCGCGTCACCGGCGTGACTCGCTGAAACAGGAACATGTCACTTTCTCCAGCGCATCAGTCATGACCACCGACTCCATCGACCGCACCATCGCATCGCAGCATTCCGCCGAAGTCCGCTCCGGCGAACGCTTTACGTTCGGTGAGAATTGGCACGACTTCCTCCGCACCGTCGACGAATCACGCATCCGCGAATCGACAGCGGCCTTACAGCAGATGCTCGGCCTCGCTTCTCTCGACGGACTGCGGTTTATCGATATCGGATCGGGCAGCGGTCTCTCAAGTCTCGCGGCACATCGTCTTGGAGCCGACGTCACGTCATTCGACTACGATCCGTCGTCAGTCGGCTGCACGCTGGAAATGCGTGACCGGTACGCCAGGGACAGCCCGCGCTGGCGCGTCATGCACGGCTCGGCGCTTGACGCCGCGTTTCTCGAATCACTCGGCAAATTCGACGTAGTCTACTCGTGGGGCGTGCTGCATCACACCGGCGCGATGTGGAACGCGATCACGAACGTGCTGCCTCTGGTGCGCCCGAACGGCCTGCTCTTCCTCGCGCTTTACAACGATCAGGGTGTCTGGTCGCAGCGCTGGACGCGTATCAAGCGAATCTATTGCTCAGGCTCAGTCGGCAAGCTTGCGATGGCCTCGATCTTTGTGCCATGGTGGACCTTTCGCAGCGCCGTCTCCGACGTCGTGCGCGGCCGCGCACCGTGGCACAGCATAGCAACCTACGGCAAGAATCGCGGGATGTCGGCCTGGCACGACTGGCACGATTGGCTGGGCGGGTATCCGTTCGAAGCCGCGAAGCCGGAGGCGATCATTTTGCCGATTCAGCAACAGGGATTCACACTCACGAATCTCAATACGCAGTATGGATCGGTGGGTTGCGTTGAGTACGTGTTTCGACGCGGTGCATAGTCCTCACGCGCAACCGCGGCAGCACCGGTGTCAAAACTGCGTGTGCCGCGGCAGCTCAAGCTCGAACTGAAACGCACTCCCGATGTCGATCACGCTCTCCACCACTAACTCGCCATCCATTGCACGTACCAGATTCTGACAGATCGACAACCCGAGACCAGCGCTCGAAAACACATACTGCCCCGGCTTGAGGCGGCGCCGGAAGGCATCGAACAGCGTGCCAAGTACCGCCTCGGGAATGCCGCGCCCCGTGTCGCGCACTTCGAACCGCACGCGCGTTGGTGATGTCGATGTCGCGATGATCGCC
>JANMWU010000123.1:0-1619 GCA_031380785.1 Gemmatimonadaceae bacterium | reverse complement strand
CTTGCTGCCATGCTGGCGTGACCGCTCAGGCGCCGTACCGCGGCCGAAGGACTGCCATCGCATCATCCCAGGCGCGTGACATGTCGTCCACAGTGTGACCCACGTCGGGCATCCGGCCCGACTGTGACACCCGAACCAGGCGCTGATGCAGCGCGCGCGCTGCGTGCGAGACGAGTCGGAGTGGTGCGACCGCGGCCGTAATCGGTTCGCCATGATAGGCCAGCCATGCACACACATCGGCCGCGACTTCGAACGACGCGCCGCACTGATGCAAAGTCGCGAACGCCCAACGCTGATAGTGTTCCGCGTCGCCGCCAGCAAGCCACGCACCGTGAGAGCGCAGCGCTTCACCGAATGCCTTCACAGGATTGCGCGTCGGCAACCGTGTGCCATGAAAGCGCGCCAGCGCAACACCCACCAGCGCACGTTCGGACGGCGTCCGCGTCGTGAGTCGATCGAGCTTCGCGATCTGTGCGAACGGCGGCAGCTGCGCACCGCCGATGCCGGCAGTCACAAGCGAATCGAGATCGTCGCCGGCAACGTCGGCCCCTGCACCGCCGTGCAGATAACGCAGGCGATGCGCGTGCCGATCGTAGCCGGTCACCGCAATCAGCGTCTTGTCATGCTCGCGCTGATAGCTGCTTCCTGCCATATCCGGCAGATGAAACGCATCGACTTCCACCAGCACCGCGTTGCCGCGATCGAGCTGCTCGACCAGGTGCGCCAGAAGCGGTCGCCACACCAGCATGCCCTCGACGGCAATGCCGTAGCACGACCAGAGGTCAGCGGGTGCGACCGAGGAGTGCGTCCATTGGTCACCCTCGAAATCCGCGCACATCGTCGGCAGCAATACCGGAGCCGGATCGAGATCAAGCGTATGAAGCAGCTCGATCCAGACATCGAGATGACTATTCGTTGTGCTCCAGACGCGCTCGCCTTGATGCCAGGGGTGCGGCCCACGCCACGAAAGCCGGTTCGAACCCACAAAACCTGATTGTTCAGCGAACTCGGATCGCGCAGCCATGCTGACAGAACCACCCATGCACCCACGTCGTCGCGGGCACGGTGCGTTACTGCTGAGGACAGGGAGCAGCCTGGGCCGGAATACCCGGTTCAGAATGCGAAGAGGTCATGACATTCGTCAACAGACGACCGGCGTCGGTCGAAGTCGCAGAGTACTCTAATCCAAGACTTCCGGTGCAAAGGACGAACCAAACGGGACACACGCGAGGAGCGGACCAACGGACCTGCCGATCGATTTATAACCTTGCTATCAGCAAATCCGCCAGTGTGCTACAGGCTGTAATGGCAAGCTGAGCTGTAACCAGTTTTTGCCCTGTTTCCGCGACCTGCGCGCCGCGAGATCGCTTCGTAACACCGACGCGCGCACTCTTCTCCCCGTCACAGCGCCACACGTCGTCGGTATCAGAACACGGTTAAACGCCCGCGGTCCCCGCGCAAGTTTCCAGCGCCGTAATTCCGGCCGCGCGATCCAGCGGCGCGTACAGGTGAAGTCCACATGACACGAGGCCGGCTTGTCTGAAGTGGCGACGATACCACTTTGCGGAACGCGGACGGAGTCGCGCCACATCGCCTTCGATGTCGTCCTCACCCGTGAA
>JANMWU010000122.1:0-5218 GCA_031380785.1 Gemmatimonadaceae bacterium | reverse complement strand
CCGTGCCGTCCAAAGACGGCATCGTCGACCTCAAGCACGCACTACCATGAATAAGCGAACCGCAGCCAGCCCCGTTACAGCCAGTCATGGAATGCCACCCAGAGAGAGCAGCGATGAGGCAAGGGCTACGAGTCCGATCGCCGTGCGGAACCAATGCCATGCAGCCCAACGGGCCAACTCTGCTGGAAGGTCTGCGGGTTCGATGCTGGCCGCCGCGAGGCGGGCATTGGCTCGCTGAAAATATAAAAAATAAGTCGAAAGTATCACCAGCGTGAGAGCGGCTGCCAGCACTGCCGTCAGGCGTCCGGGGCGTCCTGCAATTGCGGACGTGACGGCCGCGACAACAGCAAGACATGTGGCCGCCGCGGTAAGGGGCGCAAAGAATCCATACAGACGATGGGCGTGCGCGGCATGAAGTACAAAAAATTCCTGAGGGCGCAGCGAGCGCCACAGAGGAACAAGTACCACGGCCTCTGTCAGCAACGCGCCAACGAAAAGAGCGAGGCCTGCGGCGGACAGAAATTGCAATGCTTCACTCACGAGATTCACAGCCACCCCCAGAATTTGTTTGACGCAAAGAAAGCGTTGTCAGGCGGCGCTCGCTTTGGGGCGTCGATCTTCGAGTAACCAGATCACGACGGCGAACGCGGCGTACGCAGCAAGCGCGGTCAGAGCAAAGGCGCGATCGGATGCCGGTGGCGGACCAAGGAAAGTGTTGTATGCCTGGATCGCGAGCGCAACGACACCGAACAACAGCGTCCCGCGACGGGTTTGAAGCCCACGCCGGCAGAGCGCGATCCCACCAAGGAATAGCGCCGCTTCGAGACCAAAGGCCAATCTGGGTGCATTCCAGAGCCCAAAGCCGACTTTGGCCGAATTGTCGTACAGGGCGAGATCGGGGACATGCACGACGAGATCGAGGATCCAGTGCGACAGCACCGCCAGCCCGACAATGACACCCGCCCGCCGGTGTGACGGACGCACGACGAACTGATAGACGCGTGCGCCGACGCAGGACCAGACGACAGCGGCCTCCCACTCGGCGTGAGCGGGCCACCCGCCGGACTCGCGGTCACGGCGGTCTCGCTCGCGCGCTGAACATGATCCCGCTGGCAACACTCGCGGCGATCCTCTTCGTGGTCGGCTTCAAGCTGGCTAAGCCCGCGCTCTTCGCGCAGATGTACCGGCACGGCTGGGAGCAGTTCGTGCCGTTCATCGCCACCGCGGCGGGCATCCTCGCCACCGATCACCTGCGCGGCATCGGCGTCTGTATGGTAGTCGGCGTGGCGATCGTGTTCCATCACCACCTGCGCAATCCGTTCATCTTCATTCAGCACGCGCCCGAGACCGAGGACGATCGCATCAAGCTGGCCGAGGTGGAGTCGTTCCTCAACAAGGGCCGCATCCTGCAGCGAGTGGCCGTGATCCCGAACCGCTCGCGCGTGGTGATCGACGCCATGCCAGCCAAGGGTTTCGACTTTGACGCCGGCGAGATTCTGCGCGAGTTCCGCAGCATCGTGCAGTTGCGCGGAATCGCTGTGGAGTTCCACGGCATCATCCTCGGGCCAGGCACCCAATGAGAACGCTCACAAAAGAGCTGTGCTATGCCCTCACCCCGAGCACCGCGCTTGACGTGCTGCGCAGGCTTCGGCGAACTGTTCCGCGTGAGTTCATTGCAGCAACAGATCGGCACGGCCGCCAGTCTCACGCGCGCGCTCGCAGGCGGCGTGAATGGCAAGCTGATCGTCTCACTGCCGGGATCGACAGCGGCGGTCGATCTCGCGCTGACGAAAATTCTGCTGCCGGAATTGCAACACCTGATGCACGAGTTGCGGCGCTGACGATGGCGCGCCGCCCGGAGCGCCTGCGGCTCCTTTCCGCGACACTGCGGCGGAGCGAACGGTGACGCGCGGCCGGATCGGCGCTTCACGGGAATAATTGACAAGGTTGTGCCCCGCAAGGTAACCTGACTCCGAAGTCTTCACCGTCTGTGTCAGCAACCGTGCAACGAACGCATCGCAGCTCGGTGCGAGTTCACGGTCTGTGCCTGCCGCGTTGAACACCTACATCCGGAACAGGGAATGACAATCAAACGAGTGTTCGCGCTGTTCGCCGGCACATGTCTCCTGGCAACGCACGCCGCTGCACAGCAGAAGGTGGTGACCGGGAACGTGTCGCGCGAAGATGGGATTCCACTTTCCGGCGTACTGGTTGTCGTGAAGGGAACGATCCAGAGCACGACGACGAACAATGGCGGCGACTTCTCGATTCGCGCCGACGTTGGTCAGGTGCTGCAGTTCCGGCGCATCGGCTATGTGCCGCGCGAACGTGTCATCGGTGCCGAGGGTGCCGTGCGGCTGCAACTCGTGAACACGGTCACCGGGCTCGATCGCGTCGTGATCACAGCCCTTGGTCAGACCACGGCGCAACGCAACCTCGGCACGTCGCAGCAGTCCATTGTTGGTAGTGACGTCGCGCAGACGGGACGCGAGAATTTCATCAATTCGCTGCAGGGCCGTGTGGCGGGCGTCGAGGTGACGAGCACGTCGGGCGTTCCCGGTGCCTCCGCCTCGATCACCATTCGCGGCGTCAGCTCGATCAGCAGCAGTAACCAGCCGTTGATGGTCATCGACGGGTTGCCGATGGACAACAAGACGCTGAACACCGGTGTGCTCGCCTCCGATGCGCCAGGGTCGCTGACCGCCTTCAGCAACCGTGGCCTGGACTTCACCAACCGTGCCGCGGATATCGATCCGGAAGACATCGAAAGCATGGTCATCCTGAAGGGACCGGAAGCTTCGGCGCTCTACGGAATCGACGCCGCGAACGGGGCGATCGTCATCACCACAAAACGGGGCCGTGCCGGTGGCGGCATCGAATACAGCAACCGGTTCCGTATCGACCAGACGCGCGCCCGACCGACGATTCAGCAGACGTATGGTCCGACGACGATCGCCGGTGCGACACTCGGCGCCTTCTCGTACTTCGGTGCGCCCTACGCCGCCGGGACGACGTTCTACAACAACATCGGTGCGTTCTTTCAGCCGGCGATGACGCAGCACCACAACCTCTCGTTCAGCGGCGCGTCACAGGACAGCAAGGTGAACTACCGCCTGTCGGTATCGGCTGACAATCAGGGCAGCGTGATTCCGAGCTCGGACTATCGGCGCATCAACCTGACTGGCGCCACACAGGCGCAGGTCACACCGTGGCTGCGCACCGACCTGTCGCTGCAGTATGCGCAGTCGGACAACAATCAGGTGTACAAAGGGGACAACGGCCCGCTTATTGGCTTGCTGCTCTGGCCGCAGACCGACCATGCGAGCGACTATCTGACCCCATCCGGCAACCGTCGGCGTATCACGCAGCTGGCGGCGTCGGCGGAGACGGACAACCCGTACTTCAACGTGACCCGGAATGGTATCAACTCCACCAATGGGCGTCTGATCGCGAACCTCGGTCTGCGCCTCACGCCATTCACGTGGGGCGACGTCAGCAGCAATCTCGGCGCCGATGGATACACCAACGAGAACCGTATCCTCCGACACCCCGAAAGCGTGTACGGCAACACCAACAACGGTGTGCTCGACCTCGCCACCGACGTCACGCGCAATCTGAACGCACAAACACTGCTCAACATCCATGTGCGCCCCATTGCAAGGAACGTCACGATTGCCGGATTCGTGGGCAACGCAGTCTCCGACCTGCGCTCACAGACGAATGCGTTGAAGGGTCAGGACTTTCTCGATCCGAACTTCGTGTCGGTGAATAACACCAATCTGCGGACGAATCGCACCACGCTGGCGCAGCGGCGCCTCGTGAGTGCGTTTGGCCAGGTCACGCTGGCGTATCACGACTATCTGTACCTCAACGTGACGGGCCGGAACGACTGGACATCGACAATCCCGACGGCGCGAAATTCGTTCTTCTATCCGTCAGTTTCCACGAGCTTCATCTTCTCCGACGCCTTTCCGTCGGTGTCCCGGTTCGTGACCGGCAAGTTGCGCGCGGCGTATGCCGAGGTGGGCAAGGACGCGCGTCCCTATGCGTACCGTCCATCGCTCGAGTACAAGACGACGGTGAATGGCGGGTATGGCTATGGGTTTACGGGTCCGAACCTGAGCCTGAAGCCCGAGTTCGCCACCTCGTACGAGTTCGGCACAGAGCTGAGCTTCCTCAAGGACCGGCTGGGCCTCGACGTCACCTGGTATCGCAAGCAGACGAAGGACCAGATTGTCAACGATATCCGCGGCAGCTACGCGACCGGGTTCATTCTCTTCAACCTGAATGGTGCCGTCACGCGAAATGAAGGGCTCGAGATCACGTTGCGCGGACGACCGGCGCTGACGCGCAACTTCTCGTGGGATGTGCTGGCCAACTTTGAGCGCGCGCGCGGCCGGGTGCGCGCGCTGCCGAATGCGTTGCCGGAATCGTATGTCTCCGACACGTGGCTTTTCGGCAACGTGCGCAACGGTACGGCGCCGGGCCTCTCGACCCGGTCGCTCACAGGCCTCTTTTATCTGCGCAACAACCAAGGCAAGCTGCTCATCGATCCGACCACCGGTCTGCCGCTCCGGTCCACCAGTTTCATCGATGCCGGATATGATCGCCAGCCTGACTTCTCGGTCGGCCTCACCAACACGTTCCGCTTCAGGAAGGTCTCCCTCAATTTCCTGATCGACATCCGCAAGGGTGGCGACGTCTTCAACGCCACTGAACAGTTCCTGACGTCGCGCGGGCTCACCAACCGCACGCTCGATCGCGAAACGCCGCGCGTCATTGATGGCGTGCTCCGCGATGGCAAGGAGAACAGTGGAACGCCAACGGCCAACAGCATCGTCGTGATTCCGGCGTACCAGACATCGTACTACACCAACATCAGCGAAGAACTCTTCATCGAGAGGAACATCAACTGGGTGCGCCTGCGTGACGTGACGGTACGCTACCAACTCCCAGGCCGATTCCTGCTGGCCCGCGATGCGAGCGTGTACCTCACCGGCACCGACCTGTTTCTGTTCACGAATTACACCGGACTGGATCCGATTGTGAACGGCAACACGGCGGCGGTGGGCGGCTCGGGTGCCACCGGAATCGACTACGGAAACTTCCCCATGCCGCGCGGCGTGGCGTTTGGCCTTACGGTGAGGTACTGACCATGTCACGACTCAGTGAACGCAACGATACCGTGCATTTCATGCGCGCCACCCCGATCACGCGC
>JANMWU010000075.1:0-9102 GCA_031380785.1 Gemmatimonadaceae bacterium | reverse complement strand
GCAGCGGCGCGAGGTACCGATCTTCACGATTGAAGCCGCCGCCAACTATCAGGCGCTGCACGGCAATGTCTTCTCTGATCTCAACGACGGACGCGGAGCCGAAGCGCAGCTGACGGTTGGCATCAGCAACCTCGCTGTTTCGGCTGGCTATCAGCGCTCGTGGCACGACGTCATCGGCACCGCACCTTCCGGTGGCCTGCCGCGTCAGGCGACGATCTCCGGCTTCTACGTTGAACCGCGCCTCGCACTGCCGCTCGCCGCTTCGAATTTCACGCCGTACGTGTACGGCCGCGGCGGTCTGCTTGAGCGTGCCGAGTCGATCAACAATTCCGAATACAAGTCCAATGTGACGCAGCTTGGCGGCGGCCTGGGCTCGATGATTTATCTGGCAAAGGGCGTCCAGCTGAATCTCGCCGGTGGCTACCAGTTCCTGCGCGCAGGCAAGCGCATTGCTGACGACACGCGTGCAAATGGCGGTGCCTTCGTGATGCGGGCCGGACTCAGTCTTGGTGGAAACTCGGGGTGGGCGCGCGACCCAGGCTATTAACACCAGCCTGGCCTCCCCGGCCCCGCATGCACATAGGCATGCGGGTGTTCAGTGAACTCGTCGCTTTTGTGTTCTGGCGGCGTTGGAAATCCTCGCAATGCCTTGCGGTATCGCTGTGGTTTCCGCCTTGCCAGAGCACAAAATCGACTTCGTTCACGGTGCGCGATGCGCTGACTATCGCGTTGACCGCACCTGAGATACCGCCCCGCGGCACTTCGGTGACCCGGGGCGGTATCTTTTCATTCATATGCAGATTCCGATCGAAACCGAAACGCTCGCCAATGGGCTCCGTGTCACCTACTCGGAGGATCACGTCGCACCCCTGGTGGCGGTGAATCTCTGGTATCACGTGGGCAGTGCGAATGAACGCGAGGGCCGCACCGGCTTCGCACATCTCTTTGAACACATGCTCTTTCAGGGCTCGGCCAACGTCGAGGCGAATGAGCACTTCGAGCTGGTGCAGCGCGCCGGTGGAACGCTCAACGGTTCCACCTGGCTGGATCGCACCAACTATTTCGAAACCGTGCCAAGCAATCAGCTCGCGCTGGCCTTGTGGCTGGAGGCCGATCGGATGGGGCGACTGCTGCCCGCGATGACGCAACAGAAACTCGATACGCAGCGCGACGTGGTGAAGAACGAGCGCCGCTGGAGCGTGGACAACCAGCCGTACGGCACCTGGTGGGAGAAGCTTCCCGCGCTCGCGTTTCCGCCGTCGCATCCATATCACCACTCGCTGATTGGTTCGATGGAGCATCTCACCGATGCGTCGCTGACCGATGTCGCGGATTTCTTCGCGACCTGGTACACGCCGGACAATGCGGTGCTCACCATCGCCGGTGATTTCGATCCGACCGAAGCGCGCGCGCTTGTGCGGCAGTATTTCAGCGACATCCCGCGCAATCCATCGCCGCCGGCCCGGCCGGATTTCACACTGCCACCGCGCTTTGACCGCGCGTTGCGCGAAGTGGTGGAGGATGATGTGCAGTTGCCGCGCGCGATCGTCGCAATGCGCATTCCACCAGCCGGCAGCGATGTGTGGTATGCCGCGAGTGTGGCCGGCGCGGTACTTGGCATGCGAAAGGGCAGCCGCTTTTATCGGCGCCTTGTGCGCGAATTGCGCGTTGCGTCTGACGCGAGTTGCTACACCTTCGATCTCACGAAGGGTGCTGATCTTCTGATCGCCGATGTCACGGCCAATGGCGACGTATCGTCCGACCGTCTTGAAGAAGCAGTGCACGCCGAACTGGATGCGTTTGCGCGCGACGGTGTGACCGAAACTGAGGTGGCGCGTGCGCTGGCACTGATTGAAACCGACTTCGTCTCTTCGCTGCAGAGCGCGCAGGATCGCGCCGACACGCTGTCGAAGTTCGCGACGTATTTCGGCGCCGCCGCGCTGGTGAATGATCAGCCGGCGCTGTATCAGCGCGTCACGGCGGCCGAAGTCACGGCGTTCGCCGCCGCGTGGTGCGGTCGCCAGAATCGCGCAACGTTGCTGTATGTCCCGCGTGAAGCAGCGGCTCAGGAGGCGGCAGCGTGACGGCCGTCGACACATCGCTGCGCCCGACTCCCAGCGCGGCCCGCTCCTACGCCTTTCCGCAGTTCACGTCGCACACATTGCCGAGCGGTTTGAGAGTGGTCGTTGCACCGGTGCGAAAGCTGCCACTGGTGACCGTTCTGGCGCTGGTAGACGCCGGATCCGCGTCCGATCCGGCAGATCAGGAAGGCGTTGCGCAACTCACCGCCAGCCTGCTCACCGAGGGCACCGGCAATCTCACCGGCTCGGCCTTGGCGGAGGCGGTTGAATTGATGGGCAGTACGCTCGACGCCGGCGCGGACTGGGATTCGAGCGTCATGAAGCTCACCGCGCTCACGTCGCATTTGCCGAAAGCGATCGACGTGCTGGCGCGCGTGCTCACTGAGCCATCGCTGCCCGACGACGAATTCCAGCGGCTGCGTGCCGAACGCATGGCCGATCTGCTGCAGCAGCGCAGCGAGCCGCGGTCGCTGGCGGATGAAGCCATCGCGCAGGCGATCTACGCGCCCGGTGCGCGCTATGCGAAACCGGATGGTGGCAGTGAACAGTCTGTGCGTGCGCTGACGCTGGAGCAGGTGCGGGCGTTTTACTCCGCGCGTTATTCGCCGCACGCGACGACGGTGGTGCTTGTCGGTGATGTGGACATTGATGAGGGTGTCGCGCTGGTGGCGCGCGTGCTTGGCCAGTGGCGTGGCGCAACACCGGCAGCGAGCGTGCCACCGGACGCAACGCTGGCGCCACGTCGCGCAGTGCACATCGTTCGCAAGATCGATGCACCCCAGAGCGAGCTTCGGGTGGGACACGTCGGCCCGCCGCGACTGACGGCGGACTATTTCCCGCTCACGCTGTGCAACGCGATTCTGGGTGGACTCTTCTCGAGTCGGTTGAATCTCAACCTGCGCGAAGAACACGCGTACACGTACGGCGCGAGCAGTGGTTTTGACTGGCGCCGATGGGCGGGGCCGTTTTCGATGGATGCAGCAGTGCAGACTGATGTGACCGCGGCAGCGGTTCAGCAAATTCTGCGCGAGTTCGATCGCATCCGGAGCGATCGGGTTTCTGCGAGCGAACTGTCGCTTGCACAGAGCTATCTCGACGGCGTGTTTCCCATCCGCTTCGAAACCACCCGCGCCATCGCATCGGCCCTCGCGTTGCAGGCGATCTATGGCCTGCCGGCGGACTACTACGATACCTATCGTGCGAACATCCTTGCTGTGACAGCGGACGACATTCTGCGCGTGGCGCAGACTCACTTCGATCCCATGAAACTGCAAGTCGTGGCGGTGGGTGATGCGGCCGTGATCAGCGAGTCGCTCGAAAAGCTGAACATCGGTGCGGTAACGGTCAGTGATCCGGTGGACACTCTTGGAGCCTGAGCCCATGAAGATCGAACCGGGTCAGATCTCGACGCGTCGTGGGTACAGCGGTCGCGTGATCAACCTCGACATCGATTTGGTGCGGTTTCCGGATGGTTCGGAAGGTGAGCTGGAGATTGTGCGTCACCCGGGTGCAAGCGCGGTTGTGCCGTTTCTCAGTGATCCCGCCGGGCCGGATCCGCAGCTTTTGCTGATCAAGCAGTACCGGTACGCGGCGCAGGATTTCCTGTACGAAATTCCGGCGGGCCGGCTCGAGCCTGGCGAAGCACCTGACCTCTGCGCGCGACGAGAGCTGCAGGAGGAAACGGGGTGCACGGCGGCGCATCTCGCACACATGCACACGATGTTCACCACGCCTGGGTTCACGGACGAGAAGATTCATCTCTTTCTGGCTTACGACCTCACGCGCGGCGTGGCGCAAACGGAGGCGGATGAGTTCATCTCGGTTGAGATCGTGCCGCTGTCCAGGGCGCTGGACATGATCCGCGAAGGAGTCATCAATGACGCCAAGACGGCGCTTGGAATTCTCTACGCGGCGGGGTTCCGGGTCGGGGTCTGAGCGCGAAACCCGCATTTGCGATTCGCCTTCTCGCTACGTCTCACCCGGCTCGGCGTCTTCCGCCTCCGCGTGAGATGTAGCTGCCGGCAAAAACGGAGCGTCGCATTCGGTACGGAACTTCGGTTCCACCCAACACTGAAGAGTCCGCCAGGTCTGTCCACTTGGCAGGCCATTTTCGTAGCCGGCGTGTCCCCTCGTGGAGACACAGAGCGGGAACGATTTTCCCCGGATTCGCGTAAATCCTTCTGAATTATTGAGTTACGAAGGTATTGCGGCCGCAGGAATCCGCGGCACGCTGCCTGCCGTACTACTCCGTGAGCATCAGACGATACGGTCAGCATGACCGGTCGTACTTGTGCCGCTCTTCAGCCGGGAGATTCGCATGGCCGAACTCGCACGTAGCACCGGAATTCTTACGCTGCATACGCAGCCAGCCGTGTCGCCCGCCTCACCGGCACCGACCCGTCGTGAGCGCATGCGTGCCGCCGAAGATGCCGATGTCGTGGCCGCGTTCCTGGCCGGCGAAGAGCTGGCGTTTGAGCTGCTGGTTGAACGCTACCAGACGCGCCTCCTGAACTTCATCTACCGCACCATCGGCGATCGCGAAAAAGCGGAAGATCTGGTGCAGGAAGTGTTCATTCGTGTCTACCGCCACCTGCACCGCTTCGACGCCTCGAAGAAGTTCAGCACGTGGATCTACACCATAGCCTCGAATCTGGCCAAGAACGAACTGCGCAATCGCTCGAGGAATCCGCTGGTGCTCTTCCAGGCGGTGCGCGACAAGTTCTCGGACGACGAAGAGCGTCCCCTCGATTTCGAGGACGTGGCCGCCCGTCCGGATGACGCCTACCACAAGCGGTACCTCCAGGAAGCGGTGGAGGAAGTCGTAGGCACGCTGCCGGCACATCACCGCGAGGTGTTCGTCCTGCGCGAGCTGGAAGGCAAGAGCTACGAGGAAATCGCTGAAATCACCGGCGTGAACCTCGGCACAGTGAAATCACGCCTGAATCGGGCGCGCGCCAGCTTCGCTGAGCGTATCGCACCCGCGCTTCGGTAAATCTCGGCGGGGTCCGGCCTGGCCGGATTCCGATGATGTGATAGGGGTGAATCGCCTCCGGAGAGTCTTCTCCGGAGGCGATTGCATTGTGCGCCGATTTCACGGGACCTCTGGAACTGGCGGGGGGCGCGTGGGTATCGTCGGTCATCTATGGATTGCCGCGCTTTCAGACAGCTTCACGGTGACTGGGTCGACGCTGTCCTCGACCCGACAGAGGGAGACTCCCTCGCCCGGCATCTCGTCGACTGCGCGCCATGCGCCCGTTTCGACACGCTCGCCCGCCGAGCCCTGATGGTCGCCCGGAACGCGCCGCAGATCGAACTCTCGCCGGATTTCTCGGTCCGGCTGGCAGCACGCATCGCCGAAGAGCGTCGTCGCCGCATTGCGCAGCACAGGCCATCTCACGTCGAGCGCGTGCACTTCGTGCCACGCACCAGGTCGTGGGTGCGGGCTGCTGCCGTTGTTGTGGTAGTGGTCGGCGGCACGATGGCCGCGCGCACTTCCACCGCCCTTCGTGGCGCGAACACGTCGGCTTTCCTGTCAGGCGCCGCTTCGAGCACGTTCGGCCTTGACGACGCGTCATCGATTCCAGCCTCCGCGACGTCACCCTTCACCGGCAATCCATCGGGCGAGATCGTCGTTGTTCGCTCGATGCGGCTGGTGGGTGGCGCACTGCTGCCGCTCTCCGACGATCCGCTGCTGGATGGCGGCGACCGGGCCGCCATGGGCGACGTCACCGCGACGTCGGTCGCTGCCACCGCACCGCTCTGGCCTACGGCGCAGATGGCGGCTCATGCAGCCAATCGATTTGCCGCGATGGAATTCGGTGATGTGATGCGAGTGTCTGTGGTGCAGACTTCGCGCTGATCCATCGCCAGGGCAGTGGGTCCAGCCGGACTATATTCGGCACATGTCGTCGAAGGATCTCACCAGGCAGTTCATGACGCAGATCAAGGACCGTGCTTTCGCGCCGGCGTACCTCTTCTGGGGCGACGACGATTGGCGAAAGGACGCCGCGCTGCGTGAGCTGTTGCGCGGCGCCGTTGATCCGGCAACGCGCGATTTCAATCTTGATCAGCTGCGCGGAGCCGAGCTCGATGCCGATGGCGTCGGCACGATACTGGGCACTCCGCCCATGATGGCGGAGCGACGCGTGGTGGTGATTCGTGACGTCAGTGGCATGAAAAAGGGTGCACGCGCGGCGCTCGATCGCTATCTGGCGAAGCCCTCGCCCGATGTGGTGCTCGCACTCACCGTTCCGTCAGGCGTGAAGCCCGAAGCGGCGCTGACCAATCGATGCTTCAGCCTTCAGGTAAACGCTGTCAGCGGCGCTGAGCTCGCGAAATGGATCGTGAAGCAGACCGCCGAACGATTCGGTGCGCAGATCACACCTGAGGCAGTGTCGCTGCTGCAAAGCGCTGTCGGTGACGATGCGGCGACGTTGATGATGGAGCTCGACAAGGCCTCCAGTTATGTGCTTGGCGGCACCATCGACAAGGCGGCGATCGAGGCAGTCGTCGGCATTCGGCATGGAGAAACGTCCGGTGATCTGCTGGACGCGGTGGCGTCACGCGATGTGACTGCGGCGCTGGCGCTGGTGGCACCGGTGCTCGCACTCCCCAAGACCACCGGTGTCGGCCTCACCATTGCGCTCGCAACGCAAACCGCGGCGCTTGGATGGGGTGCAGCGCAACGCGCGCGCGGAGTTCCTCTCAACCGACTGGCGAAGGAGTATTTCGATCTGCTCAAGCGAACAGGCGCATTCCCCGGCCGACCGTGGGGCGAAGCGACAGCGGCATGGACGAAGTATGTACCGAAATGGACCGTCGCTGATGCAGACCGAGGACTTCGCGCACTGCTGCGCGCCGACGAGCGCCTGAAAGACACCAGAGCCTCCAGCGAGGAGCAGCTGATTTCGTCGCTGGTGCTCGAGCTCTGCATGACTACGGAGCCGCGGCGTGCGTAAGGCAATTGTGTTTGGCCTGAGCGTCATGCTGCAGCTGATCCCGCTGCATTATGCAACGGCGCAGAACTCCGACTCGCTGACATCGGCTCGCGCAGAAGAAGTGCTGGCGCGCGTGCGGCGATTTACAACCAGCGACGTTCCGGCGGCGCGCGTGCTGGCCGATTCACTGGTGAACGCGCTCCCCGCGACGGCTACGGTGATGCCGACGGCACTGTTTGCGAAGGCGTCAATTGCGCCGAGTGCGGCCGAAGCGGAGCGGGACTACGCGCGGATTGTGAACGACTATCGCTTTGCGCCACAGGTGCCCGACGCGCTGATGCGACTGGCGTTACTGGAGAGCGCGCGGAACAATCGCACCGGCGCACTGCGTCATCTCGATCGCCTGCTGCGCGATCACAGCGATGCACCGGTGCGCTCGCGTGCGAGCCTGATGGCCGGCAAACTGCGCATGGATGCCAACGATCCGGCGCGAGCGTGCGAGTTGCTGGCGGCGGCTTATGCGTCGGCGGGACCGAATGAACGCGATGTGCGCGATCAGGCGGCGAACATCGGCGCGCGCTGTCCGACGCCGATCCCGATCATGGCCGAACGCGACCCTCCGCCGCTGGGTGTGGTACGTGCGGGGCGTGACGTGGCGGTGCCGTCAGTGGTGGCGCCGGTGCCGGTGTCCAACACGCGTCGTGGTCGGCGGGATACGACGGCCATCGCGCGGCCCGCGCCAGCTGCCGTTGTTCGACGGGACACGGTTTCAACGCCGAAGCCTGTTGCACCGGCGGTGGTTCGTCGTGATACCGCACCGACGCCGAAACCGGCGATTCCGGCTGTGGTGAAGCGCGATACAACGCCGACGCCGCAACCGGTAACGCCTGCGGTGGTGAAGCGAGACACGACACCACGAACAAAACCAGCCGCGCCGGTTGTTGTACGACGCGATACTGCGCCAGCAGTGAAGCCTTCGGTACCAGCACGGGCCGTGGTACGTCGCGATTCAGCTGCGGTGCCCAAGCCGGCAGCCGTACCAGCGCGCCGCGACAGCACAACTGCAGTACCTGCGTCGGCAGCGCGTTTCGGCGTGCAGTTCGCGGCGTACAATGATCGACCGAGCGCGGACAATTACGCCGGCATTCTGCGCGGACGCGGTATCACCGCGCGCGTGGAAGGAGTTGCCGCACCGTTCAGAGTTCGCGCCGGCCGGTTCAGCACGCGTGCCGAAGCGGCAGCATCAGCCGCGTTGTGGCGCAAGCCAGGAACAGCTGCAATCGTCGTCACGCTCGGACCGCCGCCGTGACTGGCGCGGGCACGCCCCTGATGCAGCAGTACCGCGACGTAAAGGGTCGGCATCAGGACGCCATCCTGCTGTTCCGGATGGGTGACTTCTACGAAATGTTCTACGAAGATGCGCAGGTCGGTGCGCGCGCACTCGGCCTCACGCTCACCACGCGCAACAACGGCGCCGGCGCTACCGACGTGCCGCTGGCCGGCGTGCCGGTGCGCGCAGCAGCTGAATACGTTCGACGCCTTGTGCAACAGGGTTTCCGCGTCGCCATCTGCGAACAGGTGGAGGACCCCAAGCTGGCCAAGGGCATCGTCCGGCGCGAAGTGGTCGAGACGATCACACCGGGCGCAGTCTTCGCCGACGATCTGCTGGATGGGTCGCGCAACAACTTTCTGTGCGCCGTTGCGCGCGCCGGCGCTGAGCAGGGTGTGGCGGCAATCGATCTGTCGACCGGTGAATTCCGTCTGGCGGTGCGAAGCGCGAATGAATTGCCGGCGCTGCTGGGCCGACTGGCGCCGCGCGAACTGCTGATCGCTGACTCCGATGAAACGGTAGCACCCGACGGCGTGATGCTCACACGACGCGACGCCTGGACATTCGACGCCGCGTGGGCAGTTGATGAGCTGACGCGGCGATTCGGCGTGCATTCGCTGGAAGGTTTTGCGCTGGGACCGTCATCGATACCGGCCATGGCCGCTGCCGGCGCGCTGTTGCGGTATCTGCGGGAATTGCAGCCGGCCGGCGTCCCGCATCTGATGCGGCCGGTGATGGACGCGGCCGATGGCGT
>JANMWU010000066.1:0-4329 GCA_031380785.1 Gemmatimonadaceae bacterium | reverse complement strand
CGGGCCCGGAGAATGGACCGGACCACCACGCGACCGTGCGGGTTCCGCTCATTCCGCGCACCAGCATCTTTCCGCACATGCGCGCACGCCAGCCGTGACCCCACTTTTCGTGCTCGTCGAAAAACGCTTTCAGCAGCCAGCCCGGAAAGCGCAGACAGTGCGACCACAGGCCGTCTTTCTTCGCGGAAGCTTCGTCATCCGTGGTGCGTATCCAGCGCCGGAGCTCCGTCCGACCGGCGTCATCGTCGAGGTCACGAAAGAGCGTGAACCGGTTGAGGTCGAGCATCCAGTGGACCAGCGCCTCCTCGGACGACCACGTGAACGTGTGCCGATGCTCGGCACTCAGCTGCGTCAGCGCGTTCAGCGATGCGTCGTCCACCACCGTGCCGTCGTACGGGAGTCGTGATGTCTGGCGCTCCAGCATGAGACGTCGCTCGAACGTTTCGGTGTTGCGTGCGGGCACGAGCGTGAGCATCGCGAAGCGCTTCGGTAAGGTGGCTGAGTAGTCCAGTGGCGCGTTCACATAGTCCGCGTGCACCGCAAAGCCGCGCGTCCCGACGGCGATGGACAGATACTCCACGAACATCGCGAGACCCATCATCGTGAATGCCGACGTGGGATCCGTCTGCGGCAGCAGTCGCGCCGGATCGTAGCATAGCTCACAGCTTGTGGCCGAGAGTACGCGCAGGCGCCACGGCTGAATGTTGTGTGGTGATGGCGCCCACCGCGCATACGCTGCGCCTTCGCGCCACACACCCTCCGTATCGCGCTCGGCGCCTGGCCCAGTCCCGGGTGCCGCCATCGCCGTGAGCGGAATTCCGAATGTGCGTGCGCACGCACCGAGCAGTGGTGCGCTGCCGATCACGCCGAGGTTCTGCAGGAATCGACGTCGTTGCACGAGGTGTTCCCTCAAGTGGGACTGATGCGTGCCTGGCTTGCGAAGGCATACCGTTCTGGTGCCGGCACTGCCGCGGTCGCGCATCGCCGGAGCCGTTCACGGCATCGCGGTGCGCACAGGCATACTTGACGTGCGCTGAGATGAGCGCAAGATGTGAACAAGTCACTACGTCAAGATTGCGTCAGGACTACGTAAGTGGGGCAGGCCCACTACGTCATCCGCGCCCGCTGTGAAACGGCGTGCGCGTACGGCGAGGGCGGGAGTCGCCGGCCGGGCGTGTCGCAGCGCCCCGCGAACGCGCTTACGTGCCCAAACCGATCACGAACTCAGGGCGCGACCTCATGAAACTCCAGCGCCTTCACGCGATCGACCGTCCACCGCTGCGCCCATTCGCTTTCGAACAGAATGACCGGATTCCCGAGCGAGTCGTAGATCCGCAGACGCCCCGGTTCACCAGCCAGACGGTCGATATCGGCTGACGGCCCGGTCACCCAGCGCGGATAGCGCGCACTGATCGGCTCGAGTCTGCAGCGCACACCGTATTCGTGTTCGAGCCGGTGCAGCATCACGTCGAACTGCAGCACGCCCACCGCGCCAACAATCGGCGTCGGCTGCGACACGTCGGATTGCGATGTGTAGAACACCTGCGCTGCGCCTTCCTCGGTGAGCTGTCGCAGGCCGGCATCGAGCTGCTTGCGCTTGATCGGATCCTTCAGCACAACGCGCGCGAAGTGTTCGGGCGGGAATCGCGGGATGTCGCTGAACTCCAGCTTCTCGCCTTCGGTCAGTGAATCGCCGATGCGCAGGTTCCCGCGGTCCATGATACCGATGACATCACCGGGCCACGCTTCCTCGATGATCGTGCGCTCGCGTGCCATGAACTGCTGCGGCGCATTGAGTCGCACCGACTTGCCGGTGCGAACGTGCAGCGCCGGCATTCCCGCCTCGAACTTTCCCGAGCAGACACGCACGAACGCGATGCGATCGCGGTGCTTCGGGTCCATATTGGCCTGAATCTTGAACACGAAGCCGGTGAACTCTTCCTGCGTCGGCTCGACCGGTCCGATGGTCGATTCGCGCGAGGTCGGTGCCGGCGCCAGCTCGAGAAACTCACGGAAGAACGGCTCGACACCGAAATTCGTCAGCGCGCTGCCGAAGAAGACCGGCACCAGCGCGCCGGACAGAATCTCGTCATGATCGAACGGATGGCCCGCGGCCTCGAGCAACTCGAGATCGTGCAGCAGCTGATGGTGCGCCTCCTCTCCCAGCAGCTCCAGAATTTCAGGGCTGTCGATGCGACCTTCGTGACCGGTCGCCCGCTTCGCACCGTGATCGTCGGCGCGATCGAACAAATAGATGCGCTCCTTGCGACGGTCGAAGACTCCCACAAATGCACCGTCACGGTGGATCGGCCACGTCACGGGGTGGCAGTTGATGCCGAGATCCGTCTCCACGTCGCTCACCAGCTTCAGCGGATCCTCGCCGACACGATCGCATTTGTTAACGAGCGCAAAGATCGGCATCCGTCGGCGCTTGCAGACCTGAAACAGCTGGCGCGTGCGATCCTCGACCCCTTTGCGATTGTCGAGCAGCATCATGGCACTGTCCGCCGCCACGAGGGTGCGGTAGGTGTCTTCCGAGAAGTCCTCGTGACCCGGCGTATCGAGCAGGTTGATGTGAAACCCTTCCCAGTTGAACTGCATCACGCTCGAGGTCACTGAAATTCCGCGCTCCTGTTCGAGCGCCATCCAATCCGACGTCGCGTGACGCTGCGCGCGTCGCGCCTTCACCGATCCTGCAAGATGAATTGCGCCGCCGTACAGCAGCAGCTTTTCGGTGAGCGTTGTCTTACCGGCGTCAGGATGACTGATGATCGCGAACGTCCGTCGACGCACAATCGTGCTGGCGATGACGGCGGATGACGTGGAAACGGGCATTGAACCGGAAATCGGGGGAGTGCGCAGCTGGGGTCTGCCGGAAAGATACCGGAGCCAACCCATCCGGTGGGCGCACTCCGCACCCTCTCGCGCGAATATTACGAGCGCGTTGCAGGTGCGCCAGCGCCTGCCTGCAGCGTTTTCCGCTCGCGCTTTCGCTCATACTGCGCTTCATCCGCCCGTCGCAGAAGCGATTCCACATCTTCCGGCGCCGACGGTTTGAACATGGCCACGCCAAGGCTGATGCCGAGGTGCCACGCCTGCGCCGGATCCACCACGCGCCGCTCATTGCTGCGTGCGATGGCTTCGTCGATGCGGGCGATGATCAGCGCGATATCGTCGGCGCGAAGATCCAGGGCGAGAATCGTGAATTCATCCCCGCCGAGTCGCGCCAGCAGATCAGTTTCGCGGAACGACGACGTGAGGATGCCAGCGATGGTTCGGAGCGCCGAGTCGCCGATGTCATGCCCGAATCCATCGTTGACCGCCTTGAACGAATCGAGATCTCCGTACAGCAGCGCGCACGAAACGCCCTGTCGTACGGCGAGCTTGAGTACCGACTCCGCCTGCTCGAGAAAGCCGCGACGATTGTAGAGTGCCGTGAGCTCGTCGCGCACGGAAAGGTGCAGCAGTCGCTCTTCGGCCGCCTTGCGCTCCGAGATGTCGCGCGCGACCGCCACCAGACCGCCGTGCGGCAGCAACGTCAGCGAGAGTTCCTGCGGATACACCGAGCCGTCGGCGCGTCGGCCGGTGGACTCGCCATGCCAGAAGCCGACCTGCGTCACTTCCGGAATGGCGTCGCGCAGCAGGCGCTTTGCTTCCGCATGGTCGTAGAGCGTTGACCATGATGTCTGCACCAGATCGGACGCCTTGTGACCGTGCATGCGAGCGAACGCGTGGTTCACGAATTCGAGCGCGCCGCTCACGCCCGTGATCGCAATACCGTCGGCCGTGACCGCCACCGCCGCAGCCAGCTGCTGTCGTTCGCGGTCGGCGCCGCGGCGCGCAGTGATGTCGCGTGACAGTCCCACGAATCCCGTCAGTACCGATGCTGCATCAAGCGTGGGCGTGATGCTCATCTCGATCCAGTACGGTGTTCCATCGCGCCGATAGTTCAGGATATCGCCAGTCCAGCTCCGCCCGTCGCGTATCGCGTTGCGCATCTGCGACGTCGTCTCGCTGCTTGTGTGCGTTCCCTGCAGCAACGCGCCGGGCCGCTGCCCGATCGCTTCGGCCATCGTGAAACCAGTGAGACGCTCCCACGATGAGTTGGTCCATGTCAGCGCGCCGGTTGCGTCGGTCGTCGCGATCGCGTGATCGCTCTGACGCGCCACCACTGACAGCGTCTCGATCTCGTGCGCCACCAGTCGCGCCTGCGTGATATCCGTGAACGTGGCAAGCGCGGCCGGCGCCGAATCGTCGCCTGCAAGCAGCATCGGGCGCGCGTTCACCGACAGCCAGACGCGGCTGCCATCACCTCGATGCACCGCCATC
>JANMWU010000049.1:0-1934 GCA_031380785.1 Gemmatimonadaceae bacterium | reverse complement strand
GCTGCGAATCTCGCGGCGCTCCGCACCCGTCACATTACTGTCGGCACGCGCCGCCTTCACATCCTGGTGCAGCTCGCGGCGATCGCCACGCACTTCACGGGTGTCGCGGTGCACTTCGCGGCGATCCTGACGGACCTCGCGAGCGTCGCGGCGGATGTCCTGGCGGGCCGTCTGAGCCTGCAGCGCGAGTGGTGTTGCGAGCAGGGTGAAGCTGGCGAACATCAATGTCGAAAGGCGCATCCTTCAAATCTCCTGCGGCCGTTGGCCGCTCTGGGACACTCATTTTGCTGCTGTGATGGCTACACACAGCAGACGCCGCACCGGGCGCGGCGTTAACCCTGCCGGGACGTGATTCCCGTCACTCGGTCTCGACAGCTCGCCAGCCGGACAGACCCGGCGGTATCGTTGGGCATCCTCACCCCCTCTTTCGCACCGCCATGCCGCTGACCCGACGCGATTTCATCTCCCGCACCGCGGCGGCCGCCGCCTCGCTCACACTGACCGAGCGGCTGCATGCCATACGACTGGCCACGCCCATGCTGCCAGCGGACAGCGTCGGCATTGCTCGTATCGTCAGTTCCACAAACGGTTTACGCGGCGTGGCCCGGGCGTGGGAACTGCTCGGCCGCGGCGATGACACCCTCGACGCGATCATCGCCGGCGTGAACATCCAGGAGTTGGATCCGGACGACGACTCGGTAGGCCTCGGCGGACTGCCGAATGAGGCCGGCGTCGTGCAACTCGATGCGAGTTGCATGCATGGTCCCACCCGTCGCGCCGGTTCCGTCGGCTGCATCGAGGACATCGCCACACCATCGCTGGTGGCGAAAGCGGTGATGGACTACACCGATCACATCATGCTGGCCGGACACGACGCACGAAAGTTTGCGATCGAAATGGGCTTCACGCCGCAAAACCTGCTCACCGAACGTTCGCGGCAGAACTGGCTGCGCTGGCGCGCGCGACTGAATCCGGGCGATTTTCGGCTCGACTACGACGACGATGTCGCGATCCGCTTTACGCACGGCACGATCAACATGAACGTGGTGAATACCGCCGGCGAAATGAGCAGCGTCACGACCACCAGCGGCATGGCGTACAAAGTGCCGGGCCGCGTCGGTGACAGTCCCATCATCGGCGCCGGACAGTATTGCGACCAGACGGTCGGTTCGGCCGGTTCGACCGGTCGCGGCGAAGCGAACATCAAGGCCTGTGGCGGATTTCTCACGGTGGAGCACATGCGACAGGGCATGACGCCGGAACAGGCGTGCCTCAAGACGCTCGAGCGTGTCGTCGCCATGACCGAAGCGCGACAGATGAATGACAAGGGTCGCCCGCGCTTCGATCTCAACATGTATGCGCTGCATCGCGATGGTCGTTACGGCAGCGCGAGTCTGTACGAAGGCGGCACCTTCGCCGTCGCCGACGACAAGGGAGCGCGAGTGGAGAAAGCGGCCTTCCTGTTCAAGCGCTCCGAATTTCCAACCGGCCCCATTCCGGTGCAGCGCGCCCGTGCGCGCTGAACTGTGCGCGGCGCTGCTGTTGGCGGCAGCTGCCTGCCACAACCAGCCCGGCACTGATCACTCACCCGCGTCGCGCGCGTCGAACAGGGCGCAATTCTGGCTCACCACCGCCGATCGCGCGCATCTGCTGGAACGGCAGCCGGACCTCGCATTCGCCGCCCCACAAAGCGGCGCCGCAACGCGTATTGACGTCGACCCGTCCCAGCGCTTCCAGACGATGGCCGGATTCGGCGCGGCCATCACCGACGCGTCGGCCTGGCTCATTCAGCGTCGCCTCGCGCCGAAGGCGCGCGAAGCCTTGCTGCAGGAACTGTTCGGACGCACCGGCAACGGCGTTGGATTCAGCGCCGTGCGGCTTACCATTGGCGCGTCGGATTTCTCCCGCACGCACTACAGTCTCGACGACATTCC
>JANMWU010000018.1:0-3030 GCA_031380785.1 Gemmatimonadaceae bacterium | reverse complement strand
GATACCCCAGCTCGACCGTGACCGCGATCGCCTGGGGGTTCACCGTCAGCTTCAGCACAGTATCGAAGGTCAGAAACAGGACCGCGATCCCCAGCAGCACCAGTCCGATGCGGCGTGCGGTGATGGAAGTCGGTTCGGCGGCGGTAATTGGCATGGTGGCGGACGGCATTGTGAAGCTCCGATGATTGGGGTTTTCAGCTTTGACCGGCTGTTCGCCCGAAAATCATCGGTGGCGGGAAAAATCGCGGGGCCACTTGGCCCGGTAAATGGCATAATCATCGACAACACCGTGGAATTGCAATGTAGCCTCATGTGACTACATTGGTTGTATGAAGACCATCGGCGTCCGCGATCTCAAAGCCCGGCTCAGCCAGATCCTCCGCGAGGTTCAGGATGGCGAAACGGTGCTCGTCACCGATCGCGGACGCGTCGTGGCAGAGCTGCGCAAGCCGGACGGTGCAACCTTCGCGGAATCGAAAATCGATCGCGCACTGGCTCGCCTTGCCACTGCCGGCGGACTGCGACTCGCCGAGCGGGCGAAGTTCACGTATCCGGTCAGTCCGATTTCGATGCCGGACGGCACCGGTCAGTCGCTGCTGGACGCTGAGCGCGAAGACAGGTTCTGAGCGATGGTTCTGTACATCGAGTCGAGTGCGGTGCTCGCGTGGCTGCTTGGTGAACCGCCGGCGATTCGGATCCTCGACATGCTTCGCACGGCTGAACAGGTTGTGTCATCCTCACTTACATCAGTCGAGTGCGCGCGAGGACTCACGCGCGCCAGACTGCTCGAGCGCCTGACGTCGATGCAGGAACTCGCTGCGCTCCAGCTGCTCGATCAGGCCGAATCCGGGTGGCACATTCAGGAGCTGAATGCGCACGTTCTGGCGCGCGCACGAGCACCGATGCCAGGCGACCCGGTTCGGACGCTGGACGCATTGCACATCGCCAGTGCAAGCGTGCTGCGGGACGGGCTCGGGCCCATAAGCATGCTGTCGCTCGACGCACGCGTTCGCGCGTGTGCGACTGGTCTTGGATTTCCGGTCGTACCCTGAGACATCGGCGTCCGCACGCCGCGCCCAGTGACGCGCGCGCGGATTTACCGCTACGATCACCGGTATGATCGTCGACGCCGAACCGAGCCTGTTCCTCAACCCCGAACTGAGTCTGCTGGCGTTTCAGCGCAGGGTGCTCGCGCTGGCGGAGAGCGCCGACACGCCGCTGCTCGAGCGCCTGCGTTTCCTGGGCATCGTCACCAGCAACATCGACGAGCTGTACATGGTGCGCATGGCCGAGCTCCGGCGCGCCGCTGCCGAGGAAAAGACAGCGCGGGTGCCGCACAGTGACAGTCATTCAGCACAGTCCTTGCTGGAAGCCGTTGATCGCGAGATCGCTGAGATCCTCGCCGCTCAAACGCGCTGCGCCACGCAGTGTCTGATGGACGCCGCCGCACACGGCGTGCATCTGCTCACATGGCGCGAGCTGACTGTCACCGAGCGTGACGCATTGCGTGCGCGGTATCTCGAGGAGATTCAGCCCGATCTGCTGCCGATGGCGATGACGCTCAGCCCCGGTGTGCCGTTACCACACCTGCCGCATTTGGGCTTGTTCGTGGCGATTGTATACCGCGCCTCAAATGGAACGCGCTCGCATCTGGCCGAGCATGAGCTGCCACTGGATGCGCCTCGTCTGCTGCAGGTGCCAGGTCGGACCGGCGCGCTGATTGCGATCGAGGAGGTGCTGCGCGCGAACGCACAGATGCTGTATCCGAATGCGGTGGTGGAAGGGGCGCACCTGTTTCGCGTCACGCGCGGCGGCGATCTGCATTTGCACGACGATCATGCCAGCGATCTGATGCTCGCTGTCTCTACGGCCACCGAACGCCGGCCGCACAATCCGGCCGTTCGCGTCGAAGTGGAGTCGAGCATGCCGTCGTCGGTGAGCGCGCTGATTCTCGACAACCTGCGCCGCGATGCGCTGGGTCGCGAAATGGAGCTCACGGTCAACGCGGTGCAGGTGATCGACGGCCTGCTCGACCTGCGCTGTCTGCAGGGCTTGCCGCTGCCGCGTGATCCGGCGCTCGAGTATCCACCGCTCTCGGCACGCGCTGTTGTCGCGCACGACGCGTCGCTGCTGGCGACAATGCAGACGCGCGATCTGCTGGTGCACCATCCATTTGAATCGTTCGACGACACCGTGGTGCGTTTCTTTCAGGAAGCCGCCGTCGATCCGGATGTCACGTCGATCCGCGCCACGCTGTATCGCGTCGGCAATCCATCGCCGATCGTGGAGGCGCTGCTGTTGGCGGCCCGCGCCGGCAAGTCCGTGTTCGCGCTGGTCGAGCTGCAGGCGCGGTTCGACGAAGTGCGCAATGTGCAGTGGGCGCGAGCAATCGAGCGCGCAGGCGGCCGCGTTGTGTACGGCCTTCAAGGACTTAAAGTGCACGCCAAGGTGGCGCTGGTGGAAAAAACGGATGGCGATCGCATGCTGCGTTTCGCCCACGTTGGCACCGGCAACTACAACCCGCGATCGGGTCGGCAATACACCGATCTCAGTCTGTTCACGACGTCACATGCAATCACCAGTGATGTCGCCGCGTTGCTCGACTCGTTGCAGCAGGCAACCTTTCCGGCCGACGGTCTGCAGCACGGTGCACTGGTGGCGCCATCACAGCTGCTGAAATCGCTGATCGAACGCATCGACCGTGAGGCTGATCATGCACGCGGCAGCCGTCCAGCGCATATCGCGATCAAGGCCAACGGCCTGGCTGACCGCGAAGTGGTGCGCGCACTCTGCCGGGCATCGCAGGCCGGCGTGACGATCGATCTGATCATCCGCGGCATCTGCACACTGCGTCCGGGCGTACCCGGGCTTTCCGATCGGGTGCGGGTCGTGTCGGTGGTCGGCCGGTTTCTCGAGCACTCGCGGATCTATCGCTTCGCGAACGGCGGCGATGCGGAGTATTTCATCGGTTCGCCGGATCTGCGACCACGCAATCTGCGACGGCGCGTGGAGCTGCTGGTGCCGGTGGCG
>JANMWU010000894.1:0-2987 GCA_031380785.1 Gemmatimonadaceae bacterium | reverse complement strand
CGCTCAACGAGCAATCGATGACGGTTCCAAGTGTCATGCCGTGATTGTCAGGCTGCTCACGCGTGATGTAGTCGCGACCGGCACGTCCACCGTACATGCCGCCCGTGTTGCCGCGACTGTAGATCTGCACCAGCGGTTCAGTTTCCTCGATTGATGGCGGCGTGCGATCGCCGGACGCCAGGCGAGTCAGAAAGCTGCGATAACCCTGAGTGACTGTCGCGACATATTCGGGCTTTTTCTTGCGCCCTTCGATCTTGAGGCAACCGATGCCGGCATCCGCAATATCGGCGAGATGATCGTGCGCTGCCAGATCCTTCGCGCTGATGAGATAGCCGCGGTCGAGTTCAGCGCCGGTCTGCTCGTCGGTGAGCACGTAGTCCTTCCGGCAGCTCTGCGCGCATGAACCGCGATTGGCAGAGCGCTCGGATATCATGCCGGACATGTAGCACTGGCCGCTGTAAGAAATGCACAGCGCGCCGTGAATAAACGACTCGAGCCCCAGATTCGGCACCGCGGCACGAATGGCGCGGATGTCGTCGAGCGTATTCTCGCGCGCGAGCACGACGCGCTCGACACCAAGTTTCTGCATCACGATAGCGCCCGACTCGTCGTGCACCGTCATCTGCGTTGAACCGTGAATCTCGAGCGACGGATAGATGGTGCGGATCAATCGCACGACTCCAATATCCTGCACAATCGCCGCGTCGATTCCGCGATCGATGCACTCACCGAGATAGGTCAACGCATCGTGCAGTTCGGCCGGTTTGAGCAACACGTTAAACGTCAGATAGATCCGCGCGCCATGCTGGTGTGCAAGCCGACACGACGCCTCAAGCTCGTCGAGCGTCAGCTGCGCGCCTTCATCCCTGGCGTTGAAGCGCTCGGCGCCGAGGTACACTGCGTTGGCGCCGTTGGCGACCGCGGCCCGAACAGCGTCGAATGAGCCGGCCGGGGAAAGCAGTTCGGGGACTGTGCGGATGTCGCGGGACATCGTGATAAGATAGCGACCCCGTGCGGCCGCGGCCCCGCCACCGGGGCGACCCCACCGACACGGCCCTCAGTTCTGCTTGCGATTCCGCACGAATCGAAGAATCAATGCCACGGCCAGCGTGCCAATGGACGCGAGTCGGAAGGCCGTATTGTCCTCCAGTACGCCGTAGCCGAACATGCCCGCGCCAATCAAGGTCAGCGCGATCTGGACGTTGATCAGCGTCACGACGGGCTGCGGTTAAGGAAGCGGCGCACCCCCGCGCGGAAATCGTCGGTCGCGCGCGATTCGACGTTCGTCACGACGCCCGCGCCAATGCTCTCGCTGAAGTCGAGGTCATCCATGCGATAGAGCAGTCGCTTGGTCAGCGACATCGCAGTGCGCGGCGCATCGACGAGCGCCTCGATGGTCTTCGCCACCTCAGCAGGAAAGGCCGCTGTTGGCACGCACCGGCTGATCAATCCGATCCTCTCCGCCTCGGCGGCGCTGATCAGCCGGCCTGTGAGCACGAGGTCAGCGGCGCGCTTTTCGCCAACGGCACGACGAAGCATCGTCATGACCATGGCCGGCACGAAGCCGATGCGCACTTCGGGATATCCGAACTGCGCCGACTCTTCGGCCAGCACGATATCGCAGGCGGTGGCGAGGCCTGCGCCGCCGGCGAGCGCACGCCCGCGTACGATGGCGACGATCGGTTTTGACAGCTCGCGCATGATGGCGAACACACGGCCAAGCGCGCGGGCATCTTCGATGTGATCGTCGATGCCCGAGTCGAGCGTGGCGTCAAGCGCGGACAGATCGGCACCGGCACAGAAGTCGTCGCCGTCACCTTCGACAATCACGACCCGCACATCATCGGCCGCATCGAGTTCGCGCAATGCGGCGGAGAGTTCGATCGCCGTCTGTCGATCGAGCGCGTTCTTCTTTTCCGGCCGCGAGAGCGTGATCACACCCAGGCCGTCGGCACGCACGGTGCGGATCCGCGAGAGCACGGCGGACAGCGAAGCCGGTGTCGGGTGGGACATGAACTACTCCTTCTGCGTCAGCACGGGCAGCTGCAGTTGCACGGCTTCCTGCGCCGGCACCGTCAGTACCATCCGCAGCATTGCAGTGGAAACCACCTTGCCCTGCGCGTCGGTCTTCAGGGATAGTGTACCACCGCCGTCCAGTGCTCCGTGCAGCAGGAAGTTGAGTGCGCTGAGATTCGGCAGTTCGAATCGTTCGACGGGACCTGCGATCAGCGCGCCGTAGTGGGCCCGCACGCGTTCCGCCGTCAGCTCACGCACCAGCACCGGATACCACTCGGCGCGCAGGGCAATTACGCCGCAATTCGCCATGTCTCCCTTGTCGCCAGAGCGCGTGTGGGCAAGATCGAGCAGGCGGACCTGCACCGTTGGCTCGCTCATGACACCACCTCCACCTGCGTGGTCACGACCCGTTTGTCGATCAGCGCGGGCCAGTATGCGATGACTTCCTCGACCTTCGGCCGACCACCCGCAAAGCCAGTCACACTCGGCGGTCCGTTGAGTACGAGCGGTGCAATCTCGCGCGTGAAGCGTTCAACGCTGGCGCGATCTTCACCGCGCACACCGATGCGAAACTGCACTTCCGGCGCCTCGCGGCCATCGCCCGCGAGATGCCCATGGGTGGCGTTCGCGCCGACAAACTCCGACAGAATCTGATCGAACCGGAGACCCAGCCGATCCAGTCGTTCACGCAGGATACGGTTGGCGGCTTCGGCTTTTTCGATCGCGTCGGGCCACGAGTACACCAGTGACCCCACCGCTTTGTAACCGGCGCGATAGGCGATGGACACCTTCAGGAATGGCGTCGCCGGTCCGCCCGTGATGCCGAATACGCGCACCCTGTTGGGGCCATCCTGCTCGACGCGGATCGACGTGAAGTCGGCCACCACATCGGGCGTGATGTACGACTGCGGGTCGCCCATTTCATACACCAGCTGCTCACTCACACTCGGCACACTGACGCGACCGCCGGT
>JANMWU010000887.1:0-7346 GCA_031380785.1 Gemmatimonadaceae bacterium | reverse complement strand
CGATTGGTGGCGATGGCTCAAGAGCCGCCGCGTCGCGTCGCGTCGCAGTGGCGGAAGCGATCACAGGTCTCGGCGCAGGTGGCTCAGGCGGAATGCGCTTTGACTCAGCAGACCTCCGTTTGCAATGGCGTCACCTATAGCATTCTTCCGTTCGAACGAGGACTCGGAAACGCCGTGTTTCAAAGTGGACCAGGTACAGGAGCCAGCGGTGCGATTATCATCTACTTCTCGGCTCCCGTGACAAGTGTCACGATCACAATTCACGACCCAACGTTCGCAGGCAACTCCGTCACGGCATTGGATGCCATGGGTTCTGTGATCGCGTCGGCACGCTTCATCGGCAATAACAGTCCCGGCACGTACAGTTCAGATACGCAGACCCTGACCGGCGCAATTTCGAGAGTTCAGCTTACTGCGGCTGATGCGGACTACGTCGGGTACAGCGGGACCTTCACAACGGGCGAGCAGCGCGTGCTGGTGAGCTGTGGCGCCGCGACACTCCGCGGCGATCAGGCCAAATGCGAGACGTCCATGGCAATTGCTGAACCATTCACGATAGTTCGCCGCACTGCGCGATCTCAAGATTTTACGGTAGAGGATCGCACGCCAATCGTCTATTTGGCCGGGCAGACTGACGCGTGGCAAGGTACTGCAGTGGCAGCCGCTTCGGTGACGGTAGAGGTGCGTTTGGGCAGTGGCAGTAGCGCACGCACGCTGGAAAACGACGTTCCCGCGCAACTCGAGATCCTCCCACGAAGCTGGCCTGCTTGGCAGCTGACCGGAGTCACCTCGCGCACAGTCACGATCGTAAGCGGCTATATGACGGAGTATCCAACTCCGAATATTTCCGACTGGGGCGTTGCCCAAGTCGGCTGGCCGGACGCGGCGAGCGATCCTCAGTTGCAGCGCGCGCCGTCTGGGCCGAACAAGGGCGTTGCCTATATCACAAACGTGCTGTCCCTCTCAGGCTACGACATCGGAATTCACCCGGCCCTGTTCCCGCCGTCGGCAGGAACGCCGCCTCAATCTGCAGCTTGGTACAACGACCAAAATGGACAGCCGTCCGGAACTTGCGGTCCGTCCAACATCGCTACGCTCGCGGCTAACGTGGATCGTCACGAGGGGACGACCATGGCACAGAATTCACACTTTGGTGTTGCAAACTCAATGTTCGCTCAACTGCGGCCAGAACGAATTTTTGAATCCTTGTCGACAGATAAGGACGACGCAAACTTCCGCGGGAGAATCAAGAAGGAACTTGAGCGGTTTGTTCAAAAAGGCGCGTACGCGGCCGCGCAGGCCAACTTTGATCAGACCGACGGACCCACTGTAAGCGCGCTCGGCTGCACACTCGACTTCAACTTGAACAACCCATGATGTTCAATGCAATAAGAACTCGAGAGCTGTTCGTCGTCTCGATCCTGGCATTCGCACCCGCGAGTGCTCTCGCTGCGCAAACAATTCTAGGCTCGTCCCCTACGCCTGCGGAGTGCGACGGTGCCGTGGTCGCATTGCAGCGCGGCGACAGGAGTGGCTGGGAACGCTTGCCGTCGTGCGGTTCGGCTGGCGGCACTGCGCTTGGCGCGGCGATCCGCGCTGCAACATTAGAAGTGGATCCCGTCTATTTGGGCCGACTGTACACTGCTAGTGTCTGGATTCGCGATGCCGCAATCTTCTCGGCAGCGATCACCGTGATGCAAGACAATGGCGCGACGCAACAGTCTAGAGTGCTAGCCATACTTATCGGAATTGCGCAGCATGACCCCAACCTAATTGTGCCTGCGACGCGACCGTGGCCCACGGTTCTCACTCCACCGTCCGGAGGCGGCGTATGCCAACTTACCGGAGCGTACGGCCAGAGAACGTTCTCGAGTAGTTCGCCCCTTCCGAGCGGGTATTTACAGACACTCGCATCCGCCACCGAGGCGACATATCGCGCTGCGACTGCACCGATTGCAGTGAAAGAGCTGGCGCGCTGTGTGAGATTGTCCTTCGATGACGTTCTGCCGATTACTGTGAGCAAGACTCAGATTCTATTGACTTACATGTGTGGAAATAGATTTCGCGTGCGCAACACTAGTTCTGAATGGTTGACGCTGAAGTGGGACGTGTATTCGACGACCGACGCAGGGACACTCTCCGCCGGTCCGAGTACGGATACCTTCTTTACGACCGAGCGAAAAGGCACGACAAGGCTATTCTACAACAATCTACTAGTTCAAACGAAAGCAAATGGCGGCACGCTATGCAACTGATACACGCGTTCGACCAGACTACTCCCGTCGCTGGCTTGTTCTACCGAGATTCTACCCACGCGGCGTCTGACCCGCGTTGCTGCTGACAAAGTGGCCGAAGTGACGTGATCCGGCGATCTGTCAGTCGGCCACTTTGCAGCAGAACGCATTTTCGTTAGGGGCCAAAGCATCATGCCACGCGCGTGCATCATCGCGTCACATTGAGCATCCCAGCGCATGCCGACGATTGTGATGCGCGAGCTTCGCGCGAATGCCGTGGTGCGTGGGTGGGTCAAGGCGCTGCGGCTGACGGTTGGGCTGCTCTTCATCGCGACCGGCTGGCTCAAGCTGAGCGGCCACAACATCCGGGACGGCTTCGGCGCCGCGCACGGCGTCGATCCGGTTATGCCGCTGTTCAACGCGATGTTCGCCGTGAAACTCTACTGGTCGTTCCTGGGCGCCGGGCAGCTGCTCGGCGGCGTGCTGCTGCTGTTCCAGCGGACCGCAGCACTCGGGTGTCTTGTGAGTACGCCAATCGTCACGAATATCGCGGTCCTGATTGTGGCGCTGCCATTTGCGACGGCGGATCGGGTGGCGGTCGCGTTATTGGTCGTCGCGCAGGCGGGCATGCTGGCGTGGGAATGGCCGCGCCTCGCAGGCGTACTGGCGCCTGAGGCCGCGGCGTCGTCGCTGACCGCGTCGGTCACGGACGCGTGGGCCCGGCGGTGGGTGCGCGTCGCGGCGGGCGTGGCGGCGGCGGGCTTTGTCGGGGCGCATCTGTGGGTGTTCATCGCGTCGCGCTAGGCGTGTCTCTGCGCGCGGCCCCTAACACGGGTTGCCGCAGCCACTGCGGCCGATGTATTGTGATCAGGCGAGCCTTTTGTGCGGCCGCAGTGCAGCAGAACCCAGTTTCGTTATGTCGATGCTCACTCGGTGCTGTCGCGGTAGTTTTGCCGCATGAGTCTCGAGTTTGAATGGGATCCCGACAAAGCTGTGGCCAATGCCGCGAAGCATGGTGTTCGCTTCGAGGAAGCCGCAACGGCGTTCGCCGATCCGCTGTCAATCACGGTCAGCGACCCCGACCATTCTGTCGGCGAGAAGCGCTACATTCTCATTGGGCGATCGCTGGTGTCCCGGTTGCTCGTGGTCATTCACCTTGAACGAGGTGTGCGTACACGCCTCATCAGCGCCCGTTTGGCGACGCGGCGCGAGCGTCGAGTCTATGAAGAAGCCGAGTAGCAAGCCGAAAGCCGTGCCGGCGGAGCCGGCGTCTGACGACATGCGGGCGGAATACGACTTCAGCGGGGGCGTGCGCGGGAAGTATGCGAAGCGGTACGCGACCGGAACGAATCTCGTGCTGCTCGACCCGGATGTCGCGACGGCATTTGGGGACAGCGCGGCGGTAAACCGTGCGTTGCGAGCGCTCTTGGAGATTGCACCTGTGCGACGACCGGTGCGCGCACGCCGTCGCCCGGCCTAACCCCAATGCTGTTCACTTAGGCCGTCTTGGTCGGTTTCTGGTGAGGACGCGGACGCGATACGTCACGGTTCGCGTGCGCCCGTTTGATCGAGGGCGCAGGGGGTAGTTCGTCATTTTGCGTTTCACGCCGCGTGGTACGACGCGGCCGCGTTGTCGGTGCACGACTTCCGCGCGCAGTTCGACGAGGATCTGCTGCCGTGCGCGGCGATGCCGCGCCAAGGCCTGAGGGGGGAATGGCCGTCACGTGGGACAGCGTGCGGCGCGTGACGGCGACGGCATGCGTGAACGACAGCGTGTCGGGATCGCGCGCCCGCGGCAGCGCCCCCAAGGCGGCGTCATGCATCAGCGTGCGAATCGCGGCGTGCGCGATCAGCAAGCCCCACACTTCTTGCCGCACGAGCTCGGGGGTTTTGCTGCGCAGCACGCGCCGCGCGCCGCGGAGGTGCGTCTTCAGTTCGTCGAACGCCGTCTCCATTTCCCAGCGGTCCTGATAGAGCGCCGCGAGTTCGTCGGCGGGCGCGCGGGCCGGCTCGAGGATCGACGTCACGAGCCGATACGCTTGCGCGCCCTGCGGCGCGCCGGTGACGGTGTCGTCGATGACTCGCACCGCGATCGGTGTGCGATCGGCGCTCTGACAGCGCTGATTCCAGCGCAACGCACTGCGATAGGAGCCATCCGTGTAGCGCTCCAGTACGGGCAAGCCCACGTGCGCGCTGGCCCGCCAGACGAGCGCCGCGCCGGTGGCTGCGGCCGGGCGCCACAGATCAAAACTCAGGAACCCGCGATCGGCGAGCACCAGCATCTCGGGCGTCAGCGCGGGCAGCACCGCGGTCGCCAGCGCGCGCTCATGCGCGCGATACGGACCGAGCGCCGCGTCGCTCAGCACGTGTGTGCCGTTTTCCAAGAGCCCCACCAGGCGCAGCTGCGGAAACGCGCCCGTCGCATTCGCGCCGCGACTACTGGCCGGCCGCCCGAACGCGCGCGCATTCTCGATGGTGTCCGCGACGTCGAGCGTGGTGCCGTCGAGACTCATCACGCGCCAGCCGCGAAACCACGCGCCGGGCGTGCCGGCCACCGCGATCGGCCGCACCACGCGGCGATACAACGCGTCCAGCGGGGCCGCGCCCAAGCGGGTGCGCGCTTGCGAAATGCCCGCCTTACTCGCCGGCACCACCGTGCTCGCGTCACCGCCGAGCCACCGCACGCCTTCCAGCAAGCAGCGGAGGACTTCGCGCGTCGAGACCTCGGCATAAAGCGCCATCGCAATGGCGTAATAGACCATCACGTGCGCCGGCAGCGCGCGTTCGCGCTCGCTTGCGCGGTCGGTCGCCTGCAGCACGGCGTGGACCACATCCAACGGCACACTCGCGCTCAGCACGCCAAGACTGATGTGATCCGTCACGCGGATCCCCGCTGGCAAACCCGCTTCGGTCCGTGCCATGCCCGACTCCTCGGTGGCGGTCGGGCAAAACCTAGCGCAAATCAAACTAAGTGAACAGCATTGAGGCTAACCCGCGTTGCTGCTGACACTGCGACCAGCGGTCGGTGAGCAGGAATATCTTTTGTGGGGTCGCAGTGCAGCAGAACGCATTTTCGTTGGCTTGGTCAGCGCCCCGGCATGTGGCGGCGTCGTGAGCAAACAAAGATTAGATTGCTGAATGAACCGCACACGCGCCCCCAACTACGGCATCGACGCGCCGCTGGCGGTGCGCAATTTGTTCATCGTGGCGGCGCTGGGAGTGATCTCGCTGATCACGCGGCTGCTCGGCGCGTGGTCAAGGGAAGACCTCATCGCGGTGATCGCGCGGCCATTGATCGGGGCCGGCCTGGGCAGCGGCGCGATGGGCTTGTGGATGCTTTACGACAGCAAGATCGGCAAGGCGCGCGAGCGCGAACAATACCTCGACAAGATTGCCTGGAGGGGTGATGAGCGCGTCCTGGATGTGGGGTGCGGTCTCGGATTGTTTCTGATCGGCGCCGCCAAGCGGCTCTCCACCGGCCGCGCGGTCGGGATCGACAAATGGCAGCAAGAAGATCTCAGCGGCAACAACGCTGCGGGGACACTCAACAACGCGATGATCGAAGGCGTGGCCGACAAGGTCGAGGTGCACACCGGCGATGCACGCAAGCTGCCTTTCGACGACGCGAGCTTCAACGTCGTCCTCTCGAGCATGGCGTTGCACAACATCTACAACGCCGGCGAGCGGCAAACCGCCGTGCGCGAAATCGCGCGCGTGCTCAAGTCCGGCGGACGTGTGCTGATCGTGGACGTGCGCCACACCAAGCAATACGCCGCCACCCTGCGCGATGCCGGCCTCGATGCGCGGTGCGTCCAGGGAATCGTCTCATACCTACTGACCGTGATCACGTTTGGATCGATTCAATTTGGCTACGTGATCGGCGGCAAGGCGGGGCCGGGTTAGACGGCGCAGCTTAGCCGGCCCGGAGAAATCGTTGACCGTCGACCGCGGATCGCAAACGCACAACACCTTCCCGCCAACACGCTGCTACCCACTCGACTTCCTGAAGCCCACAAAGACCAGATGCTCGGCATGGCGATGTTGCTGCCGGAGCCACGGCAGCGAGGCGGCCCAAGTTCGCGGTGCTGTTGATCGCGGCCCGTTCCGCCGATTGCTCGTCGGTGTGCGCGGCCCCGACAGGATCGCCGGCGCCAGGAAGACGCGGGCTTGATCGTCGGATAGTGTGACAAGCCAACAAGGCCATGCAGCCGGCGATCGCCGCAGCGGCGCTCGCGGCTGATGCCCAAAGACGTTAGCGGGACTCGTTCGTTCGTTGGTCCCAGTCGATCCGGTGGCGTCTCTCTCACTTGCGCTGTACATACATCGTACGTAAAGTCTAGGATGGACGCGCCGCGCTTCACTTGGGACCGGCGGAAGGATGCCGCGAATCAGCGTAAGCACGGCATCAGCTTCGCGGAAGCGGAAACGGTGTTCCTCGACGACGAAGCCCGGCTGCTGGATGATCCCAAGCATTCGACGTCGGAAGATCGGTTCATTCTGCTCGGCCTCAGTCAAGCGCTCCGGTTGTTGATCGTGGTGCACTGCTACCGCGCGTGCGGAGATTCGGATCATTTCCGCGCGCCGCGCCACTCGTCCCGAATCGCGGCAGTATGCCGTGCGAGGTGTGTAATGCGTGCGGAATACGATTTTTCGAAAGCGCGGCGGAACCCGTATGCGAAAGCGCTCAAGCAGCCGGTCACGATTCGCCTCGATGCCGAGACGATCGCGTACTTCAAGGGCTTGAGTGACGAGTTGGAGCTGCCGTACCAGACGCTGATCAACGTGTATCTGCGCGACTGCGCGACATCGCAGCGGAAGCCGAACTTGAGGTGGCGCCCGGCGAAGGTCGGCGCATCGGCCTGAGCCCGCGCTCCCCGGGTCGCCCGCTAACCCGCGTTGCTGCTGCCACTGCGGCCGCTGGTCGGTGAGCAGGAGTAGGATCTGTAGGCCGCCGTGCAGCAGAACGCATTTTCGTTGATATGACTGGGCTGCTGTCAAGGGGTGAAGATTTTTTTGCTGCCGTTGATCGGTCACATGGGCGTGCACGCGAAGCGTGATGGAGCGAAGGGGTCACGGTGCCTGCGGCGGCTTCGACGATGAATCCTGCTGATA
>JANMWU010000452.1:0-5389 GCA_031380785.1 Gemmatimonadaceae bacterium | reverse complement strand
ACCAGCAGCGCGAGTGTCAGCAGCAGCAGCGCCTGCCCCACGCCTGATGCCGTCGCCAGCGCCGTAAGCAGCGGACGCGTTCCGATCGTCCCAAGAATGCCGAACGCGATCAGTAACGGCCGACGGCCGATGCGATCCGAGAGCGCACCGAACAGCGGTTGCACGCACATGAAGATCGCCAGCGAGGCGGCCGAAACGAGTGTCGCGTCGTCCTTGCTGAAATGAGCCGTGTTGACGAGAAACTTCTGCGCGTACGTGGTGAAGGTGTAGAATGCCACCGAACCGCCCGCCGTCAGGCCGAACACCGTCAGCACCGCACGCGGATGTCGCAGCAGCGATGCCATCGCCGATTCCGTTCGCGCGCCAGCAACTCTGTGCCGCGTGAACGCATCCGTCTCACCGATGCCACGCCGCAGAGCCACCGCCACCACTGCGCAGGCGGCACCGATCACGAACGGAATCCGCCAGCCCCACTGCTCAAGCTGCGACACCGACAGCGTTCGCTGCAATACCAGCAACACACCGAGCGCGAGAAGCTGGCCCAGGATCAGCGTGACATACTGAAAGCTGGACCAGAAGCCGCGATGTTTGTGGCCTGCCATTTCGCTCAGATAGGTTGCGCTGGCGCCGTATTCGCCACCCACACTGAGGCCCTGCATCATGCGCGCGATCACCAGCACTGCCGGCGCCGCCACACCGATTGCGGCGTACGATGGTGTGACCGCGATCAGCAACGATCCGGCACACATCAGCAGCACACTCACGGTGAGCGCCGCGCGGCGACCGTGCTTGTCGGCGTAGCGCCCCATCAGCCAACCGCCGATGGGACGCATCAGGAAACCGACCGCGAACACGGCGGCCGCGTTCAGCAGCTGGACGGTCTGATCGGCGGGCGGAAAAAATGCCTTTGCGAAATACAGCGAGAACGCCGAATACACGTACCAGTCGTACCACTCCACGAGATTGCCAACGGAGCCGCCGATGATGGAGCGGAGTCGGTACGACGCGGTTGGCGCACTGGGCGATGTCATCTGTCCAGTCTAACCTGCGACTGCCCTCCCAAGCATCACGGCGACATCAGGCCCTCGCCAAGCTCACCGCCGACGAGCCGACCAACGGCATCACCTGTTCCGCGAACCGCTCCATCTCTTCCAGTTGTGGGCTGCATTGCAACAGCAGCAGTGCCACACCTGCCGACTCGAGCTCGCGAACGCGATCCGCCACCTGCTCCGGCGTACCGACCAGGCCCGCACGCAAGCCGCGATTCGACACTGAGTAGTCGTGCAACGACACCTGCTGCTCCAGCTTTGTGTTGCCGATCCAGTCCTGATAGTTGCTGTAGCCGGGAGAGCCTGGCTGCACGTTCGTGATGCGCTCCAGCTCACGCTGAGCCTCGGCCTCGGTGTCGCGTACGATCGCATACGCCGCCATCCCGAACTGCATCGGACGGCCGCCGCTGGCTTCACGACGGGCGCGAATGTCCGCCACCTTCGGTGCCACACGTTCGGCCGGGTCACCGTGCATTACATACGCATCGCACTGCGAGACGATCAGCGCCTTCCCCGCCTCCGATTCGCCACCGGCATACAGCACCGGATGTGGACGACTCCAGCTCGACATCGGCTTGGGCTGCACGATCAATTCGTCCACCTGGTAGTACTTGCCCTCGTACGTGAACGTCGGCTCGGTCCACGCCCCTTTCAGCACATCGAGCCACTCGGCCGTGCGCGCATAGCGATCGTCGTGCGCATCAAATTCGCTGCCATAGCGACGCGCCTCATCCTTCCACCAGCTCGACACAACGTTCAGAGACAGACGACCATTGCTGATCTGGTCGATATTCGCCGCCTGCTTGGCCAGCCTGGCCGGGTGATGAAACGTGGGCCGGACGGCCACCATCAATTCGAGCTTCGTTGTGACGGCCGCCAGTGCCGCCGCCGTCGACCAGGCATCCAGCGCCGGCGCGCCGATGCCTTTGATGTCATTCAGAAACAGCTCCGCAATCAGCGTGAGATCAAAGCCGATCTCCTCACTGCGTCGCGCCAGTCGTTGCACGTACGGCCAGCTCGCCTCCATGCCTTCATCAGGCACGTTGCGCAGCCAGCCACCGAACACCGGCAACCAGAAACCGTATCGCATCAGGACACCAGCGCCGGCGCGCTTTCGATCCGTGCTTCCAGATAGTCCACCAGCTTCACGAATGGATCGAAGCCGATCACATTCGGCGCATCGGCCACGAAATTCGAGAGCGCATTGATGTCGTAGAAGTAGTGCTGACCGTCGCGATCATCGACCAGATACTCGATGCCGCCCACATCGATGTTCGCGGCCCGTGAGATACGCTCCACCTGTGCGATGATCTCAGCCGGCGGATGTGCCACTTCAACACGCATGCCGGTCTGCGGCGCATCGATGGCGCAGGCGCCGCGCACGAGTTCCACGCCATTCGTGGTCTGGCAGGCATCGGCCGGGCAGAGATCGAACGAATTCTGCGGCGGGTACACGTTGATTGCGTACAGGTAGTGTCCGCCGAGCGTCTCGACGCGTGTGATGTGTCCATCGCGGAGTGGCGCCGCTTCCTGCACCAGCGCGGTGCTGTCAACGCCGAGATCGACCGTACCGGCTGCCACGGCGTCAGCCAATGCCTCCCGCGTGTCGTAGCGCACTATACCCGCGCCACTGCCGCCAATGTTTGCCTTCACCAGAACCGGAAAACGGAAACCTTCTGCTGCATCGAGTGCGCGCGAAGGGTTGTTGATCACCCGCGCGCGCGGAAACGGCAGACCCAGCTCGCGCAACAGATCGAGCTGCGTCGCCTTCGAAAGTTCAAAGGCGTACGCTTCGTAGCCGTTGACGACCGGCACGCCGATGCGATCGAGATGGCGCAGCCAGTGGAGCGTGTGGAACGTGGCCTGCGCATGCCCGCGCAGATACGCTGACGGACTGGCGCGATTGAACACCAGTGACCACTGCGCTGCTGTCTCGGACGGATCGAAGACATGCGCCGAGGCGTCGAGGCGCTCGTATATGATGCCCCGCCGTTCGAGTTCGGCGAAGAGCGGACGAAACCAGTCGGGATGTTCGTGGAGAATCGCAATCGGCAGACGGCTCATGTCACACACTCGTGCTCGGGAATGCCGTCCACATACGACAAAGCCCGGCGCAGAGAAGCCGCCGGGCATTCGCGTTTTAGCTCAGTGTTTAGCGTGGCGGCAAGAGGCGGCAAATGACCACGTGAATCGATTGTCTGCGATACTTATTGCATTCTGGAGCACTGTCAACCTCCCGGCGCTCCGTAGTTCTACTGGCCGACCACCCTGATCCGCGCGCCATCACGATTGAAGATCTCAACCCGATCGGCGCGGCCATCGCCGTTTCGATCGGTCCAGATCTGCACCAATCGGCCATCCATGTCGAACCACTGCACGCGATCAGGCGAACCGCCGCGCGTCGGCATGGTGAATCGTGCCGCGACGTTAGCAGTGCCGAACCAGCGCTGGAGTTCTGCCGGCCGCTGCCCCTCTGTCCACAGAACGGCAGCGTTCATGGTCGGCATGGACGCCATCGAGTCGTCACATCGCGCATCGTGGCCGCCATCGGTGCATGCGTCTCCCGCTGGCGCGGCATCATCACCTTGACGAAAGCGCGTGCGCGTCCGGTCCTCGTAGCGCGAAGGGCGCAGGCTCGGACGAGTCCAGTCAGTTGGTGACAAACTGCTGCGCTTCGACTCGGGCCCATAAATCACCGTCGCTCCAACCGGCTTGGTGCGCAGCGCTGAGCGGCAATCGGTAGGCGCGGGCTGCTGCACTGGTGGCACGTCGCGAAGCCATACCCGACACATCCCCGTCGGCGGCGCATATGCGGCGGGGATTTCCGGTTGCGCCGATGTCGACTGCGCCGCACTGACTGCAGCACCGCAGGCCAGCATGATCGCCGAAAGTCCCACACGACATACACGCTTCACTGCTCGCACTCCATCAGCCGGTTGACGCGGTTCACGAACGCCACGCTCATACCCCGGAGAAGCAGGGCCGGTGCCATCACTGCGAAAAACGATAAGTGCAGAGGCTGCAACGGTTTACGATCCCGATATCGACGGCGCAGCGACAACGTTCGTCCCCCGCAGGAGACACCTGTCCCGCGGCTGCAGTTACGTGCCGCACGAACGCATACGCGGTATCAGTCGCCGAACGAAATTCCCGTCGCGCGAGCCGTGCGAACGATGTCGTGATTCGGATCGACGCGCTTCACCTCACGCAACGCTTCAACAATCGGAATCGTCACGATGTCCGGCGAATGCAGCGCCACCATGTGGCCCCAGCGCGCTTCGGCCACCGCGCGCACTGCCTCTCCACCGAAACGCGTCGCGAGCAACCGGTCGTAGCCGGTGGGCTGCCCACCACGCTGCAAGTGACCGAGCACTATCGAACGCGCTTCCTTCCCCGTTTTCTCCTGTAGTATGCGCGCAAGCGGACCGGCAATTCCGCCCATGCGCTTCGCCTGCCCGGGCATCGACGGACCCATGATCGATTCCTCGCCGCCGATCGGTACCGCACCCTCGGCTACAACCACAATCGAAAACCGACGACCCGCCAGATCGCGCGAGCGAATCTTCTTCACCACCGCGTCTACATCGAACGGGATTTCGGGGATCAGCACCACGTCTGCACTCGCCGCCACGCCGGAATGCAGCGCGATAAACCCGGCGTCGCGACCCATCACCTCGAGCACCATCACGCGATCGTGGCTCTCAGCCGTCGTATGCAGCTTGTCGATCGCTTCGATGGCCGTAGTGACGGCGGTGTCGAATCCGAAGGTGGTGATGGTGCCGCTGACGTCATTGTCGATGGTCTTAGGAACCGCAACCATCTTCATGCCCTTTTCCACCAGGCGCTGCGCGATTGACAGCGATCCGTCGCCACCGATCGTGATGATGGCATCGATGCCCAGCGCCTTGGAGTTGGCAACGACTTCGTCTGAGCGATCAACTTCGCGATGCGTGCCATCGCCATTCGGCACCGGATACGCAAACGGATTGCCGCGGTTGGTGGTGCGCAGGATCGTGCCGCCGAGGTGAGCGATGCCGGAGACCATGTCCCTCGTCATCGGCACCACGTCATCCTCCCCGAGGAGGCCGAAGTATCCGCGTTTGATGCCGAGGACTTCCCAACCGCGATCGAGTGCAGAAAGCACGGCAGCACGAATGACAGCGTTTAGTCCCGGGGCGTCACCACCACCGGTGGAGAGGGCAATACGCATGACGTAGGTGTTGAGGGGTGTGAAGTCAGCATGGAAAGTAACCGAACCGGGCCATGTTCCCACGGGTCGGATAGAATTCCTTGCATGCAGCTCCTGCCCGTCGCCCACCTCAGCTTGCTCGCCGCGTCGT
>JANMWU010000847.1:0-2154 GCA_031380785.1 Gemmatimonadaceae bacterium | reverse complement strand
CCTGCATGTCCCTGTTCGTCCGCCTATTCACCCTCTCGGCTGCCGCGCTCGCGCCCGTCGTACTCCTTGCCCAGCGCCCGGTTGAGACGCCTGTGGCGCCAAACGCCATGGCGCGCCCGATCCCGGCTGAACAGTGGGGCGAGTGGGTGCGGCGTACACCGGTCACCGATCCGATGCTGCTGCGCATCGTCGAGGAAGGGATGCAGCGCTCGCAGGCTGCTGCACTGGCGCAGGTGCTCACAGACTCCATCGGTCCGCGTCTGACAGGATCACCCGGCTTTACCAGCGCCGGTGACTGGCTGCTGCGGAAGTACAAGGAATGGGGCGTGACCGCGCGCCGTGAGCAGTGGGGCACGTGGAGCAGTTTCAAACGCGGCGTGACGCACGTTGATCTCGTCGCGCCGCGCACGCGCTCACTCGAAGCGACGATGCTGGCATGGAGTCCGGCCACCAGCGGCGCCGTGACCGGTGACGTTGTCGTGCTGCCGCAGTTCGAATCGGCCGACGCAGGACATGCGTGGTTGCAGGCGACACGCGGCAAGTTCGTCATGACCAGTGCACCGAACATCACCTGTCGCAGCCCGCAGCAGATGGCGGAGTATGCGACGGCGTCCACGCTCACATCAATGCGCGCGGCGCAGGATTCGCTTCGCATCAGCTTCAACCAGCGCAACGTCACCGCCGCCGGACTGCAGGACAGTCTGAAGGCATTCGGTGCCGCGGGCGTGGTCACATTCGGCTGGTCGAACTATCCCGGTATCAACAAAGTGTTCGGCTCACCGCGGCAGCAGGTGCCGACATTCGATCTGAGCTGCGAGGACTACGGTCTGGTCTACCGTCTCGCGACAAACAATCAGGGCCCCAGGCTCAAAGTGCAGATCGAGAGCGAGTTCATGGGCGAAGTGCCGGTCACCAACACCGTCGCCGAAATCAAAGGCACCGGAAAGAATGCAAGTCAGTACGTGATGCTCTCGGCGCACCTGGACTCGTGGGAATCGTCGAGTGGTGCGACCGACAATGCCACCGGCACCATCACGATGCTCGAGGCGATGCGGATCCTGAAAAGCGCCGGCTACAAGCCAAAGCGCACGATTCTCGCCGGACACTGGGGCGGCGAAGAGCAGGGCCTGAACGGCTCGCGCGCATTCGTGAAGGATCACCCCGAAGTGGTCACAGGACTGCAGGCGCTGTTCAATCAGGACAATGGCACCGGACGCATCGTCGGGATGAGCGCGAGCGGCCTGGTGACGGCCGACACTGTGCTGCGCGGCTATCTGGCGCAGCTGCCGAGTGATTTCACGCAGTGGATTCGCTACGCTGGCGTTGGGCAGCCGGGCAGCGGCGGTACCGATCATGTGAGCTTCACCTGTTACGGTGCGCCGGCGTTCGGTGTCGGTGCGCTGGGCTGGGACTACGGCTCAACCACCTGGCATACGAATCGTGACACGTTCGACAAGATCATCGTGGATGACCTGAAGCAAAATGCGACGCTGGTCGCGATGTTGATATATCTGTCCAGCGAAGATCCGAACCTGATGGCGCGCATCAAGGTGGACCCGCTCCCTGCCGGGCCGAACGGTGCCGCCGGAACATGGCCAGCCTGTGTGGATCCGATCCGGAACACTGCCGGCTATCGGCGGTAAGACAACAGGCGTGGAGGGGAGTCCACGCAACCTCCTGGGTGGGAGTATGCGGGGTCGGTTGCCGAAAGGCAGCCGGCCCCGTGTTGCTTCCAGCCCTGTCCTTGCTTTTCGTTTCAGATTGAGCATAAACGTTCACGCTGCGTCTGCGCGTTTGTTGCATCGCGGCCCCCGCATGAATGCTGTTCGCGCTACCCGCCCGCTGTATGCCCTCAAGGCCAGAAAAGGAGAAGGTATGAAGACGGAATGGTGGCAGCGAGGACCGGTGGACGGCGTGCCGGCGATGCTGCAACCGGTCGCGCACATCGTGCTGCAGATCGGTGAGAGCGTACCGCAACTCGTGGATAAACTCAGCGAGGCGGAGTGGAATGCGCGCCCCGCCGGTGTGGCGGCATGCGCGTTTCATGTGAGGCACATCATCGGCGTGCTGGACCGGCTCTTCACCTACGCGCGCGGTGAGGCGCTCAGCGAGGCGCAGTTCGTGTCACTGCGCGGTGAAGGGGAGCCGATCGCG
>JANMWU010000826.1:0-5492 GCA_031380785.1 Gemmatimonadaceae bacterium | reverse complement strand
TCGCTGGCCGCGCGATACCGCTCCACCTGATCGATGCGATAGAGCGGCACATTCAACCGATCGCCGCCCTCGTACTCGATCACGGCCACTTCCACCGTGCTTTCGCCGACGAAGATCGTCGACATGCCGCGATAGATGCCGATGCCGTGTTCGAGATGAACGACGAAGTCGCCGCTCTTCAGCGCGGTGACAACGTCCAGCACCGCGCCGCCACCGTACTTGCGAGAGCGTCGGATACGGCGTTCACGGCGGAAGATTTCGTGGTCGGTGAGAACGCGCAGTCCTTCGCGACCATCCTGCGGTGGCAGCAGGAACCCGGCGCCAAGCACACCCAATGCCAGCGTCGCCTGCGTGCGTCGTCCTCGTTCGTCAAGCAATTCCTCGAGCCGCTCCAGCTGCCCGCTGTTGTCGCAGAGAATCAGTGTCGGCGTGCCAGCCGCAATCAGTTTGCGCAACGCGGCCATGTCGCGACCCACACTCTCCGGCGCGCGCAGCGGGAAGCCCACATCGATTCCATCGAACGACGGATCGACGATGCGCACGGTGCCGAACTCCCGCAGCCGGGCGCGCGTCTGATCGGGTTGTTCGAAGAGTCGGTCGCGCAACGGTGAATCCTCACCGCGACGGCGCGCCAGTTCCACGTGATGCTGGGCCTCGTCCCACGTGCGCTTCAGCTCAGGCTCGATGCTGGTGCCAAGTGGCTGCAGAATGAGCGTATCGGGCGGCAGCAGATCGCCCAGCGTGATGCGTTCGTACGCCGCATCACCGTCGTCACCGGCGGGAATATCCACCGGCAGGATCACGGCAACGCTGGCGTCGCGGGTGCTGCGTTGCGTGAGCAGATCGAAGTGTCGCAGCTCGACGATCTCGTCGCCCCAGAACTCCAGACGAACCGGTTCGGCCATGCCGAAACTGTAGATGTCGAAAATGCCGCCGCGAACGCTGTACTGTCCGACGTCATCCACCATCGGCACGCGTTCGAATCCGTGTGCGTCAAGGTGTTCTGAAAGCGCTTCGAGTCGTCGCGCGTCACCTTTGCGAAGCTCAAGCCGCGCGCGTGAGACGGCGCGTGCGAGCTGTGTGCGCTCCATCAGTGCGCGCGACGTGGTGAGCAGCAGTCGCACCGCGCCGCGAGAAATCTTCTCCAGTGTTTCAACGCGTTCGCCGGCGACTTCCGCATGTGGCTCGACTTCGCCGAAGCCTTCGCGCGGCGGATACAGCGCGATGCCTTCCGCATCGTCGGCCAGCGCCGAGAGATCGGCCAGCCAGCGCTCGGCGTCGGGCAGCGTGTCGGTGACGACGACGATCACGCGCCCGGTCACGCGTCGCGCAAGCGCCGCCACCATCACCGCGTCGCTGGAACCGTGCAGACCGGCCACGGTGAGCGTGCGTTTCGGCGCCGGCAGCGTGTTGAATACACGAATGAACTGCGGCAGTCGTTCCAGCGCATCGAGCAGGGTCGGAAGGCCCATCAGGCAGTGCGCACTGAAGTGTCCATCGCCGCCCCGCGCGTGCGGTATCGGCCCGACAGCCACGCCTCGGCGACCACAGCCAGCAATGCCAGCAGCAACAGCGGAAATGCCATCGGTTGCGAGGCGCCGGACTGTCGCACACTGCTGAGAAATGCCGGGATTTCAGCCGAAACGACGGCGCGCTCGACACCGCCGAAACGTTGTGTGAGTTCGGCGGTCGATGCACGAGCGAGGCGCGGTTCATCGCGGCCGAGTTGCACACCGACGGCTCCGATCACATCGCTGCCGCGCACCCAGAAGTAGAGGCCGGGAATGGCTGGTGCCGCGAGCGTTGCGCCCGAAATACTGCGCCGCGTTTTTCCGTCGGCGCTGCGCAATTCGGTGGCGCCGCCAGGCACGACGAGCGAGACACCCGGCTCCGCAATCGTCGCCGCCGTCGTACCCGACGCAAGATTGCTGATGGCATCAGCCAGCCACGGAACGAATGTCGCGCGCACCGGCAGCGTGGTGCTGGATGGATTGAGACTCGAGCCAACTACGAGCCAGCGCGGACCGCGCACCATCCACACCGCTGTGCCCACCTGCGCGATGGTGTCACCGACTGCATTCGGTTGCGGGACGAGCGGGAAATACTGTGTCACGCGAATCGCAGTGTCGCCGCGCAATTCGCCGTGCGGACTGCGCACGACCTGTGCGCCACGCTGCTCCGAACCAAAACGCCAGGGCACGCCGAGTTTTGCGAGTGCCGCGTTGGCGGCCGGAACGCCACCGGCATCGGAGGGCGGCAGAATGAGCGCAGGCAGCGCGCTCACAGCCGCGGCCGGCGCGATGCTGACCGTCACATCGCCACTGCTGCGCACGCGACCACTCTCGCGCAGCGCCGCGACCGCGGCCGCGGTGAATTCACCGGCAGCGTCGCGGACCGCCGGCGCGCCACCAACGACAATGGGAAGGATGGCATGATCGTCGCCGCCCACCCCTGACGGCTCGATCGTCACATCCAGCGCCTGCCAGCCTTTGCCGGCGCCAACCACGGGAATGCGCGCGGTGGCAACGGAATCGCCACGCGTGCGCACAACCACGCCGCGTGCGAGAGTGTTGTCGCCGATCGCGATGCGATACGCGGTGGTGTCGCGCACGGCCTGGATCGTGAGTTCGACGGTGCCGCGCGGCGTCCACCATTGCGGCTGCGCGACCGCAGAGAGGATCGCGCCGTTGGGCGGTGCGGCAAGCGCCGGCACAAACACACGCACCCGCGACGATGACGCCGGAATGTCAGTGGTCCACGCGGTGCGTTGACCGTCGGTCAGAACCGCGATTGCGCCGGCATCACTTCCCACACTTTGTGTCAGCGAAATGGCGGTGCGCACAGCGGCGGCGAGCTGTCCGGCGTTGGGCAGCGCGATCACACGCGACAGTGCGGCGTCAATCGCATCGCTGCCGGTGAAGACAGTGCCATCAGCGGTGATCAGCCAGAGTCGCTCCGCCGATCCGGACGCAGCGCGCAGTTCGCGCGCGGCGGCGGTCAATCGGTCGAGTACCGGTGCACCGGCAACAATCGCGGTTGTGCTGAGCGAGTTATCGAGCACGATGGCGAGCGCGCGCGGCGTGCCGGCGCCACGGGTCCAGACCGGCTTAGCCGCGGCCAGCGCCAGCAAGACCACGATCAGAATGCGCAGCAACAGCAGCAGCAGATTCTTGGCGCGAACGTCGCGACTCGAATCGCGCTCCGCACTTTGCAGATAGCGCACGGCCGGAAACTCGACACGCGATCCGATGTTGCGCCGCAGCAGATGCAACAGCACCGGTACAGCGGCCAGGGCAGCGAGCGACAGCCAGAGTGGAGCGAGAAATGCCACGAGCGCGGATTAACCCCTGACGAAGTCGCGCGCCGCGAACGCGCGGTGCAGCGGCAGCCCGAACGGCTCGCTGGTATCGCAAAGCGCGTAGCGACCGCCTTGTTCCACAAACATCGTGCGCCACGATGCGATCGCCGCTTCAACGGTGGCGTTGTAGGCGGCCCGGATCTCACGCGCGCTGGCGGCCACTTCCACTCCTGTTTCCGAGTCGACGAAGCGGGCGTCTGTCGACACATCGAGCGTGCGTTCACCGGGATCCATGATGTGCATGCACAGCACATCGTGGCCGGCGGCACGCAGCGCGCGCAAGCCGGGTGACACCGTGTCTGCGTCGATCAGCAGATCGGAGATGATGATCACGATCCCGGGCCGCCGGATCAGGTGCGCTGCCTGTTGCAGTGCCATGTCGAGCCGCGAGTCGCGGCCGGTGCCGGGCTCCATCATTGCGGCGACCAGGCGCTGAAAGTGCGCCGCCCGGGCGCGCGGCGGCACCACCGTGCGCACCGCGTCATCAAAGCGCACAAGGCCGACCGCATCGCGCTGCTTGAGCAAAAGCAACGCCAGCGCCGCCGCCAGCTGCTCGGCGTACGCCTGCTTGGTGATCTTCGCGGTCACACTCTTCCACTGCATCGACCGGCTCACGTCGAGCAGGAGCACGGCGCGCAGATTCGTCTCTTCCTCGAACTGCTTCACCACCCAGCGTTCGGTGCGGGCGGCGATTTTCCAGTCGATGTAGCGCAGATCGTCGCCGGGCTGATAGGGGCGATGCTCGGCAAATTCGACGCTGAAGCCTTTGCGCGGCGAGCGATGCAAGCCGGTGAGGAAACCGTCAACGAGCCAGCGCGCGCGCACTTCGAGCCCGCCGAGTGCGGTGAGCACGGCGGGATCGATGAGGTCGGGGCGGGTCTGGTTTGCGAGGGACATGCAGGGTGCTGGAGCCGTTCAGTGAAGCGCCGCGTCACGGTCAAGTTACCCCGACCGTGGCAGATGTGTTGACGGAGGAACGGGGGAACCCACGGATGTGCTAGATTCCACCACGTCGCGCCGCCGCCCCTCGCTTCAGCCCCTGCCGCATGTCGTCGCTCGACCGGATCCGCAATTTCTGCATCGTCGCCCACATCGATCACGGCAAGTCGACGCTGGCCGACCGACTGATCGAAATGACGGGCACCCTGCAGAAGCGGGAAATGAAGAGCCAGGTGCTGGATACGCTGGACCTGGAGCGCGAGCGCGGCATCACGATCAAGCTGAATGCGGTGCGCATGACGTATACGACGCGCGCCGGCGACGAGTTTGAACTGAACCTGATCGACACGCCCGGCCACGTGGACTTCACCTACGAAGTGTCGCGGTCGCTGGCGGCGTGCGAAGGCGCGATTCTGGTTGTCGACGCGAGCCAGGGGATTCAGGCCCAGACGCTGTCCAATCTGTTTCTGGCGATGGATGCCGGCCTCGAAATCATCCCGGTCCTCAACAAGATCGATCTGCCCGGGGCCGAGCCTGACCGCCGCCGTCAGGAAGTCGTCGATCTGATCGGATGCATGCCCGAAGACATTCTGTCGGTCTCGGGCAAGGAAGGCACCGGCGTGCCGGAGCTGCTGGAAGAGATCGTGAAGCGTGTCCCGTCACCGAAAGGCAATCCGACCGGCCCGCTGCGCGCACTGATCTTCGACAGCTATTACGACAAGTATCGCGGCGCCATTCCGAGCATCCGCGTTGTGGACGGCGAGATCCGGAAGGGAATGAAGATCACCTTCGGCGCCAGCGACAATCAATATGAAGTGGCCGAAGTGGGTTCGCTGCAGCTGCGACAGGTGCAGACCGAGACGCTGCAGGCGGGCGAAGTAGGATATGTGGTAGCGAGCGTGCGCAGCGTGAGTGAGACGCGCGCCGGCGACACAATTTTCGACGTCGCGAATCGCGCACCGGAAGGGCTGCCCGGCTATCAGGAAGTGAAGAGCTTCGTCTTCGCCGGCATCTTTCCCACCGACACGCAGCTCTACGAGCAGCTGCGCGACGCGCTCGAAAAGATGAAGCTGAACGACGCGTCGCTGCAGTATGCGCCGGAAACGTCCACCGCACTCGGTTTCGGTTTCCGCTGCGGATTCCTTGGACTGCTGCACATGGAGATCGTGCAGGAACGGCTCGAGCGTGAGTACAA
>JANMWU010000801.1:0-1873 GCA_031380785.1 Gemmatimonadaceae bacterium | reverse complement strand
GCGTACGCGGGCCAGCCGGGTCTCGATTTCCTGGCGGCGATACCCACCACGTGGGACGAGACGCGGGTGGTGACTGGCGTGATCGGTGAACGGCTGACGATTGCACGGCGTCGGGGCACGACGTGGTACGTTGGTACGATGAACGACGGTCAGGCGCGCGTTGTGGCTATTCCGCTGCGCTTTCTGGGTCCCGGAACGTTCGCGGTGGAGTCGTACAGTGATGACCTGAGTGCGGTGCCGGCTGCCCGGCACGCGAACTCGAATGTGACGGCGTCAGATGCTATTCGGGTGAGCCTGGCGCCGGCCGGCGGCCAAGTGATGCGCATCACACCTCTGGCAGTGCGCAGCCCGCGCCGCTGAAGCCATGCGCATAGTGCGCTACGGCGAATTGCACTTGCCAAGCCCGCATGATGCTGGGACATTTCGGGTTATCTTCGCCCGAGCAGTATCGTCACCACCCCGTGCGGTATCTCATTGAAAGGCTTCGTTCCGACTCCGCCGGATGTTGTCGACAGCATGGTAGCGAAGCTCTTTGCGGAGCGTGCACCCACTGCTACATCGCACGTCCTGGATCCGGGGTGCGGAAACGGCGAATTCATCGCCGGCGTCCTCCGCGCGTGCGGCGCGAATCGATGGCCGATACCCGAGATCGTTGGCGTTGAACTCGACCCTTCTCGTGCCGCTGGCGCGCGAAAAGCCTTCAAAGGAATTCGCAGCGTCACGATCGAAGAACGCGACTTCCTCACACCCGGCGAACGCGCGTTTGATTTCATCATTGGCAATCCGCCGTACGTTTCGATTCTGGAACTAAGCCCCGCCGAACGGCTGGCGTATCGGGGTGCCTATCGAACGGCGCGCGGGCGATTCGACCTGTATGTGTTGTTCTTCGAGCAGGCACTCAGGCTGGCGAAGCCAGGCGCACGGCTCGTTTTGATCACACCTGAGAAGTTTTTGTACGTGCAAACGGCGGCGCCGCTTCGGGAGTTGCTGCGGTCAACGCATGTCGCGGAACTGTCATTTGCAGTCGAGACGACGTTTGCCGGACGGGTCACCTATCCGCTGATCACCACCATAGATGCTGTGTCGCACGGTGGGCGAACGCGAGTGCTTCAGCGTGACGGTCGTGCGTCGATGGTCGCCCTGCCGGCAGCAGGGAGCTGGCTACCCGCCGTTGAGGGTTTTGCCGTCTCCTCGTCACGCGTGTGCCTTGCCGATGTAGCGCTGCGCATCAGTTGCGGCGTGGCGACAGGCGCGGATTCGCTCTTCGTCATGCCGACTGATGCCATTCCTGAGGCGCTCCGCCGATTCTCTCATCCGACGATCGCGGGGCGTCAGATACTTCCGTCGCGGCATGTCGCGCGGGAGTCCTCGCTTCTGGCGCCGTACGACGAGTCAGGCGAATTGCTGCGCGAGAGTGAGCTCGGCGCACTCGGCACTTTCCTGCGGGATCCGGAGCGGAAGTCTCGTCTCATTGCCAGAACCTGCGTGACACACAAGCCGTGGTACGCGTACCACGACAACTTCCCGGTGCGCGACATGCTGCGACCCAAGCTGCTCTGCAAGGACATCACGGAGAACCCGTTCTTTGTGCTTGATCGCGCAGGCGACCTGGTGCCGCGTCATTCGGTGTACTACATCGTTCCCGCCGAACCCACGGCACTCGAGCCGCTTGCGGAATATCTGAACTCAGATCAGGCGACACGATGGTTGCGCGCGCACTGTCAGCGTGCCGCGAATGGATATTTGCGCATGCAGAGCCATGTGATGAAGCAACTTCCGCTGCCGCCGGCTTTTTCGCGATTTGCGGAAGCTGCGCGCGAAACGGCGCCAGCGCTCGATCTGTTGCCGGCATGACGACTCCGTTCGATGCCGC
>JANMWU010000780.1:0-3993 GCA_031380785.1 Gemmatimonadaceae bacterium | reverse complement strand
CACGGCCTGACGACCGGTACGGCGATCTTTGGCGCATATCCAGGTGCTCAGCGCCGCCGGTGTTGCCGCCGCGGGATGCAACATGTCGAGCAGCCCGCGATCCGCGAGCCGCGTCGCGCGAATGAGCTGCTCAGTGCGCGGAGTGACGCGCGGAACAATCAGCGCCCTCGGGCCGTGAGAGAGCACATCGCACACCGTGTTGTAGCCACCCATCGTGATGACACTGTGCGCCGCGCGCATCGCAGCCGCGGGGTCGTTCAGAAACTCCACGATGCACAGGTGATCATCGGTCGCGGCGCGGTCATACAACCGATCCCGCTGCTCGGATGCCATCATCGGACCCGTCACCAGCGTCTTGCGGAATTGCCGCGGTAACTCGGCTGCGATAAATGATTCTGCGAGCGCCATGCCGTCCTGGCCGCCGCCAAGCATGCACAATACCATTTGCGCTCGGGCGCTCTTCGACTCCGTCGGGTCAGTCGCCGCAGCAGAGCGGACTCGTTGATCGAGAAAGCCGGTGTAGCGAATGCGCCGCGCAATCTCGATCGGGAAGTCGTACTCGACAGCCGTATCAGTGACCGACTCGTCACCATAGACCCAGATCGCATCGAAGTTGCGTCGCACGGCCGCGAAGTTTTCGGCTTTGCCCCACTCGACACGGACGTCACGCGCGTCATCGAGGATGTCCCGCAGGCCGAGGACGCAACGGGTGCGGCCGCGGCGTCGCAAGTGTTCCAGTGCAGCGTCCAGCTCGCCACCGGCGCCACGCGGAACGTTGTCCACTACGAAGACGTCCGGATCGAATGACTTGAGCGCGCCGAGGATCGTGGAGGAGCGCAGTGCAACGAGTTCGCGGAATGGCATATCCAGCCAGCGTGCGTGGTACTGCGCGCTTTCATCCTTGTAGAGACTCGGCAGGCTGACAACGTCAATGCCACGCGTCACACCAAAGCGGGCTATCTCGCGCGAGCCGCTGATGAGGAGAACGCTCGGTTGCAGCGGACTCGATGCCAGTTCCTCGGCAAGGAGCATGTTTCGGCGCATGTGGCCGAGCCCCATCGAATCGTGTGAGTAGAGCGCGATACGGGTGTGTTGCGGCGGCATGAACTGCTCGACTGGAGGGAATCACCACTGACTGACCCTCCCTGCAGCAATCGCGAGACCGGGACCTACGGTCGAGTGCTTAACGCCCTAACGTTTTCATTATCATCGGCTTACGACGTTTCAGAACGGATGGGTTCGATGTGATGTACCATTGCAATGAGTCCGGGATTTGTATCGGCGCGTTACACTGCGGCAGCACCGAGCGCGAGCGGAATTGTGCCGGAATTTTCGCTCCGTTGGATGACTTGGGTACCGTGCGAAGCGCGATCCACGGCGGGGTGATTGATCGGTCGGCGGAGACGTCGGCTCGGCGTTCCAGCATGAGGCGCGGCGGTTGCGGGCGTCGCGCCCGCCCGCGCCGGGGTTCAGGCGCCGAGTTGCCGCGGCTGACCTCGCATGCTGCGCGAATGAGATACGAGACGATGCCGTCTGCATCTGGCACCTCCGCGCGCAAAGCGCTCAGCGGTGCGCGTCGACGAGCGCCGCGTCGTCGAACGCTCGTGATCACCACTCGTGGTGATGGCAGTCCCACTGCGATTCTGCGTCAGCGCGCGGATCGCGACACCCACTCGTTGGAGGAGTCATGCACAGGAATAGTTTTGCACTTCTCACCGTCGTCCTCGCCGTTGCAACCGCGTGCACAAAGGACGAATCGACCACCGTTCAGACTGATTCACGGTCGGGGAATAGCGGAATCGTAGCCGCGAATTCCGACAGAGAAGAAGGTGGCCGGAGGATCGCGATTCGTGACAACTGCGATCCGGCAGATCCGGCGTGGGCGCCGACGGGCGGCTGCCTGCAGCGGAAAGGCGACGTGACAGCCGCGGAATTCAATGCCTTCCTGCGCTCGCCGCTCACCATCGCGCCCAACGCGCACTTGATTGGCCACCCATCGTGGCGCAATGAGCCGTCGTATGTCTCGATCGAATCGGGCAAGACCCTGCGCGTCGCGAATGAAGGCGGACGCACACACACGTTCACGGAAGTGGCGCAATTCGGCGGCGGGCGCGTGCCACCGCTCAACATCGGACTCTCGCCGGCACCGGAATGCGCGGCGGCCGTCAATGTGCCGGCTGGAACACGGACGGAGGTGCCGAATCTGAGCGACGGCGTTCATCGGTTCGAGTGCTGCATTCACCCGTGGATGCGCGCGACAGTCCGCGTCCATCCCGAGGTGGATATCGATTGAGTGGATTACACCGAGGTTCGGGTTGTACCAGGTCTGGCGATACGACCGCTGGTGCCAGCACTACGAACGTTGGTTTCAGTTCACGACGCTACGGGCGGACATGCGTACTCCATGCTGCCTGCAGCACCTGTCCCACGTCGCGCGCCGTTGCGCGGCGCGGGACAATCGCAGCATAAACGCGGTAGTGGCTGGCTGAAGCAGGAGCGGATGGCAACTGGAAAATCCGGTCCAACATCTGGAACACAAACTTGGCGCAGCCTGCCGCGAAGTAGGCTGCGGTGTGTTGTGCGAGTTCCGCGAATCCCGCAGACACATTTGCGGCCGCCGTCACCGTGACGGCGGCTCAACCACCGTCAGAAGATGATTGCGTTACCCGGACTCCGACTCCGCAACAACTGTCTGAACGCGTTGAGCTCCCCGTTCAACACACCGTCATACTGCGTCTTCACCTTGAGCAACATCTCATGCAGCAGGGTCTGCACCTGCTTGTGCGCATCGGTCGGCCCGTAGTCCGAGCCCGCAATACTCTGACCCAGATACGCCAGCTGCTCCGCAAGCCGGAACGGCTGCCGCAGCTGATCCTGTCCACGTCCTGTCGTGTGGAGCTGCAGCAGCTGCTCCTCCACGGCCAGCAGCCGCTTCTCCATTGTGTCGGCCTGCGCGCGGACGTCGGCCATCGCGCTGTCCGCGCTCATCGTCGCACGCACCGTGGCCAGCTGCGCACGCACCGACTCGAGCGTATTGATCATGTCGACCGATGCGTTCATGTCGCCCATGATCTCGCCGGACATTGCACTCTGCGCGACGATCTCTGCGTCCGCGGCACCGGATGACGGATCACGCAGTACTGTGATCGGCTGCGATTGCTTCTGTCCGGCCGCATCGAGCGTGACGGTGTACGTGCCGGGCGGCACGAGCATGCCGAGTCGCGTCAGCCCGGGTGCGGCCTTACCGTCAGCGGGATACTTCACGTCCGGCGAATACGGATTCGTGGTTCGCAGCAACGGTGCCTTCGTCTGATCTGTGGCCAGGTCCCAGTACACGCGATTCATCCCCGCCTTGCCCGCCGCGCGCTGTGTGCGAACAACCTTCCCCGCCGCGTTCGCAAATGTGAGCGTGACGCTGTCCTTGGCGTCGGCGCGGAGCCAGAAGTGCAACGCCGCTCCATACGTCGGATTAGTCCCCGTCACCGGATCATCACCGTCCGCGAACGGCGCTTCGGCAGCCCGCAATCGATACGCGTTGCGCGGCACAAACAGGTGCGCCGGCTTCGCCACGACATCGGAGCCAAGTGTGCGAAGCGGGGTGATGTCGTCCAGAATCCAGAAGCCGCGGCCGTACGTTGCGATCACGAGATCGCTGAAATGCTCCTGCACGGTGATCCAGTACACCGGCGCGTGGGCGAGTTTGTTCTGCAACGGTTGCCACTGTTCACCGTCGGTGAACGAGACGTACACGCCGTTTTCGGTGCCGGCATACAGCAGCCCGCGCCGTACCGGGTCCTCGCGCACCACATGCACGTAGGCGAGCGGTGACTTCGGAATGCCGGTCACCAGCAGTCGCCACGTCTTTCCGAAGTCTGTGGTCTTGTAGATGAACGGATCGCGATTGTTCACCTGATGCCCGTCCACCGACAGATATGCGGTGCCTTCGTCGAAGCGACTGGGCTCGATGTTCGAGATCGTGCCCCAGAACGGCAG
>JANMWU010000761.1:0-1715 GCA_031380785.1 Gemmatimonadaceae bacterium | reverse complement strand
TCGGCATCGCGTCCCAGCGCTCGCTCAACCAGCAGGTAGTCCTCGCGATACACGCGCGCGACTTCGTCGAATCGCGCCATGCCCGTTTCGTCGGCGACGAGAAACAGCGCGTGCATCGCCATGACTGGCGACCGATCGTGCGGTGCGAAATGCTCGATCAGTGCGCGGATGCGCGGTGGAAGTTCTTCTTCAGGCGTTGGCTGATCGATCACGGGCGACCCGGTGTAGTGCGTGGCACAGCGGCCGACGGCTTGGCGGCGGCCCGTGGCGACGGAGTGGTCGGCGCGGCCGGTGTGCCCGCTGCCGGCACTTTTTCACTTCCGTCCGGAATCTTCTCGTTCGCCGCAGGCACGGCCGACGAATCGCGCGTTGGTTCGAGATACAAACCGACAGCGTGATCGTCGATCTGCACCTTCGACACGCCGACGGAATCCATGGTGACCGTGATGCGATCGCCGCGCGAATAGTTGATCGCCGGTTTTTCAGGCGAACCGCCTTGCGCCGCGATCTGGTAGCGCGCGCTGGCGTGGCCCTTTGAATGCAGTTCGCGCAATTGCGGCTTGGTGCCGGCCGTGTCGGCAACGGTGCTGTCACGCCGCGTCGAGTCGCGCGCCGCAACGACGGCGGGCGTACCCAGCGTATCGGCCGGCTTGGGCTTGGCTTTCCTGGGCGCCGCTTTCGAGGCCACGGCCGCGGCGGCCGGCGCATCAATCACGGCGCGCACCGACTTGCGCCTTGCTGTCGAGTCGAAGTAAGCGTAGATCGTGTCGCCCTTCAGCCAGTCCTTGTCGCCGCTTCGCACCGTGGCCGTGTCAGGAATGGTCGTGACGACAGCCTTCCTGAACGCGCGCACTTCCCGCAACTGCTGATCAGGCATGCGCACCGCCATCGAGTCGGCAATCAGGTCGCGGTCGGGCGAGACGGCGCGCGCGCGCGATTGCCCCCACACGTACGCCGCCTGCGCCTTGTTGTTATCCACGCGCAAATCGATTGTATCGGCGGTGAGCAGCAGATCCTGGCTGGTGGCGCGGGCCTCGGCCTGTGCCAGCACGCGCTGCACAACCTTGTTGCGTGTGTAGAGCTCAACCTGCCGGCCACGCAGCGTATAGCCGCGCTCGCCCTTGCCGATGATGACCGGTTGAATCATCAGCCGCGCGAATTCACCGCCGCTGTCAAGGAACGCCGAGTCGCTGCGCGCATCGAGATCGCTGCGAGTGATTTCGACTTTGCCGCCAGCGAACACTAGCGAGTCGTTGTCGGTGGTGATCTGATTCGCCGTGACCTGCACCGGCTCCGATTGCTTGCCCGAGGAGTCGCGCTGCGACAGCCAGAGCCGCGGTCGCTGCACCGCCTCGAGTCGGGCCGCCGGCCGCACACCTTTCACCGCCCTGTAGTATGTCGCCTGCGGCCCGCGCATGATCGACCCACTTGGCAGCACTGCATCCACGTTGCCAGTCGCCACCAGGCGCACGTCCACCTGGAAGTAGTTCATCTGATTGCTGCTCACGCGCACGCGTGGCTCAGTGTATTTCACATTGCCGATCAGATAGAGCACCTGCGCCCCCTGGTACCATTCCGCGCTGTCGGCCACCAGCCGCACATCCTGATTCAGGCAGTGCGCATCCACCCGACCGCCGAAGAACACATTGCGTGGCCCGTTCACCGATGACGTCGTGGTTGTCATGCGCGACGAATCGCTGCCGCCACGCAATTCG
>JANMWU010000750.1:0-2778 GCA_031380785.1 Gemmatimonadaceae bacterium | reverse complement strand
CTGGCGCATGAGGACAGGTGTCCGAGCGGTTGAAGGAACCGGTCTCGAAAACCGGCGTGCCGGAAACGGTACCGTGGGTTCGAATCCCACCCTGTCCGTTGAGACGTGTATCGCGTTGGATCCGGGCGCCGTGCCGCGTTAGGCGGTGGCGCCCGGTGTGTTCAGGGACAGGTGGCCGAGCGGTTGAAGGCGCACGCCTGGAAAGCGTGTGGGGTCGAAAGGCTCTCGTGGGTTCGAATCCCACCCTGTCCGTGCCAGTCGGGGGGTCGCCGGTGGTGCCGAGTCCGTCGTGAAAAGGCACTTCCTTTGTCGATCAGCGTATTTAGAGCACATGCCATTCTCCTTCCTGACGCGTGCGAGCCGTGCGTGGCCCGTGGCGCTCGCGCTTCTCCTGCTGGCGCCCATGCGGGTCCGCTCGCAAGCGGCCGCCGTCGTGCCGCCCGCGCCATCGCCCGCAACCGCTTCGGGTCCGGCCGCGCCGATCAGCCCCGTCGCGTACGCAAAGCAGGCGCAGGCCGAATTCGAGCGCGCGCGACGCGAGGGCCTCGGCTTCAGCTCAGGTGGCGCCACCGCCGAACCGGATGTGCAGTTCGGGACGATTTTTTACTGGAACAACAACAACGACGTCCCGCCGCGCCCGGAGCAGCCGGAGATCGCGGTTTCGCGTCGCAAGCTGTTGCAATCACTGAATGAAGCGGCGCTCGCAGATCCGACCGATGACTGGGTTGCGGGGCAGCGCATGAAGTATTCGATCGAGGCGAAAGATTTTGCCGGCGCCAACGCCGTCGTCAGTGACTGCAAAGCCACCGCCTGGTGGTGCACCGCGCTCACGGGATTGCTGAAGCACGTTCAGATCGATGCGCCCGGCGCTGAGCGCGCCTTCAACAGCGCGCTGGCGCAGATGCCCGAAGCGCAACGATGCGAGTGGCAGAACGTCGCGCCGTGGCTGCACAAGGCCGACAGCCTGGCGTATCTCGCCAAAAGCTGCGACGAACGTCTTGCCGTCAACAAGAAGATTTTCTGGCTCGGCAAACCGTTCGCACATCTCGACGGCAACGATCTGCGCAACGAACTGCTGGCCCGTCGCACGTACGACACGATCGAGATCAACACCGCGACCGTGTATGGTCCGTGGAAGCCGGAATTCGCACAGTCACAACTGCGATACGGCTGGCCGGTGGCGTGGTCCAAGCAGAACACGATCATCAACCGTCGCGGCGATATGGTGTCGAACTTCATTGGACATGAGCCGACCCCGAGTCATGACTTCATGCCCAGTGACGCGGCGCTGGCGCATCCGTTTTCCGCGACCGCGCAGGATTATCCGTTCAATGCGCGTTATGCGCAGATGCGCTATGCACCACGCTATGCGCCCGGTGGCTTTCAGGATCTCGGCGCGCAACTGGTACGATTCCGGCGCGGCGATTCGACATTGCTGGTGGCGACGTATGTGCTGGACGGCAAGGCGCGATACGAGCGCGGCCGGACGCGCGCCGCATTGGTGCTCGAGCGCGGCCCTGACGCGCGTGTCACGCGTGTTGTAAGGGACGGACAGCCGTTGCGCGGCGCCATTGCGCTCAACCCAACCGTGTTCCGTGATACGATGCTGGCCAGCGTCGAGGTGTTGAGCGAGACGCGAAAGTTCGCGGGCCGTGTACGCACCGGCGTCGTTCCGATCGAGCCAGATGCGATGCTGTCCGATCTGCTGTTACTCGCGGTGAAGGGGGCGGATGCCGGTGCGGCCGGGTTAGCCGGACTGGCAACGCTCGAATCCGTGCTCAGCGCGGCACTCGGCGGCACCGATATCGGCGATGGGCAATCATTCGGCGTATTCTGGGAATATTACGGCGGACCTGGCGCAACCGTGACGATTTCGATCACGCCGATGGACAGCGTCAGCGGATTCCGCAAGCTCGGATCGCTGTTCCGGCTCGGCGGCACGCCAGGCGGCGGCGCATCGCTCCGCATTCCGGATCCGGCGCAACCGGACGGTGGACCAGGCCGCAGGCTTTCGCTCACAATGCCGGAAGTGAAGCCGGGCCGTTACCGGCTCGCGGTCGAGGTGGCGGCGCCGGGCGCGCAGCCGGCGCGACGCGAACTCGTGCTTCGGGTTCCGAACGGCCCACCCGCGGCAATGAGATAGCGAACGACGATTCGCTTTATCGCGACGTGACGGAGATGTGAAGGGTTACGCCGTCAGGAACGCTTGTGTCGGGTTTGCATCCGATTCGCGCGCCCTGCGTCACCGCCCGCGCTCTATTGACGTGGCCACTCCCGCCCGTCAGCTTCGGCCCACTGACTACCCAACGGATCCAGTGGGCTGGCCGCCTCGGCGCGTTCAATCGCGCGCGCGAGCTGGAGTGAAACGGCTCACCTCATCCACACCCAGAGGTGCTGAGTGCTGCCTTTTACTGTACGCCGTTTACTGCCTGCTCTGGCGAGCGTGCTGTTCGCCGCTACCGCCGCAGCGCAGGGCGGATCGCTGACCGGTCGTGTCACGACCAAAGATGCCGGTCGACCGCTCGACAATGCCCGCGTCACCATCTCCGACGGCACACGCACGGTCGGTGTCGCCACAAGTGGTGAAGCCGGCGTCTACGTCCTGACGAATGTCACGGCTGGCACGTACACGGTTGCTATCAGTCGTATCGGCTATCAGCTGCAACGCTTTCCGGGCATCGCGGTCCGTGCCGGCCAGCCGACATCGCTCAACGCAGCACTTGAAGAGATTCCGACGCAGCTGAACACCGTCGTCACGACTGCGTCGCGCAAGCCGGA
>JANMWU010000679.1:0-5190 GCA_031380785.1 Gemmatimonadaceae bacterium | reverse complement strand
TCGGCATGCTGATCAAGCAGCCCCAGGATCAGCGCGAAGATTTCGCGGGCGCGTATGACTTCAGTCTCGCATTCGAAAAGAACTACCCCTGGCGCAACGTTCCCCAGGGCTGACTTCGCGCGACTCCAACCTCGTGCGCACTATTCACGATCTTCCACTTGAGTAGGAGCGCGTGAACGGCATCGCAGTTGTGACAGCTGAAGGCGCGAGGGAGCTGGACGCGCGCACGATTGCGACGCTGGCCAAGTCGTACACGCTGATGCGTCGCGCTGCGATTGCGGCAGCCGTGTGGTTGAGCGCGCGTATGGAGCGCAGCGCCGCCGTGTATGTCGGCCCGGGCAACAATGGCGGCGACGGATGGGTGATTGCGGGCCTCCTGCGCGAGATGGGCTGGAGCGTGACGGTGCACGCCGCAGGTGCGCCGCGCACGCCCGACGCGTTGCGTGCAAAGGATGACGCGGAACGCGCCGGACCGTTCGCCCAGCCGACTGGATCGGAAGCGCTGCTGCTCGATGCGCTGCTCGGCACGGGCGCGTCCGGCACTCCGCGCGGAGCTGTCGCTGAGGCAATGCGCGCAATGCGCGCAGCGGTGCGCGACGAGTGCGTTGTGATCGCGATCGACATCCCATCGGCGCTTGACGCGACCAGTGGCGACGACTTCGGCGCCCTCGCCGCCGGTCACACGCTGACGTTCGGCAGCGTTAAGCGCGGCCAGTTATTGCGTCGCGATCTGGTTGGTGCGCTGCACGTGCTGGAGATCGGTTTGGTTGACGCGGCGGCGGACGAACCTCAACTCGTAACCGCGCGTGCAGTGCGCGAGTGGTTGCCGACGTTCGCGCCGGACGCATACAAAGGCACGCGCGGACGGGTTGCGATGGTCGGCGGTGGCGACGGCATGGCGGGGGCCGCGATCATCGCGGTGAAGGGCGCGCACGCATCTGGCGCCGGCATGGTACGCGCGGATGTCGCGCGCGAATCGATGCTCGCGCTGCAGATTGCCGTTCCGTTCGCGACGGTGCGCGCACACGATGCGCGCGACTGGACTGGCATCGACACGAAGTGGCCGGACTGCATGGTGATCGGGCCGGGACTCGACGGCACCGATCCCGATCTGCGCGAGCGCGTGCTGGCGCTGTTGTATGCCTTCGATGGACCAGTCGTGCTCGACGCGGGTGCTCTCACCGCGTTCCGCGTACCGCAGCAGCCTGACGCCGAGAGCATCGACGACAGCGACGGCGCGCCACACCCGGCGCTGGAAGCGTTGCGACATGCATTGCGCGGACGGCCCGCTCTGCTGACTCCTCATATCGGCGAATTCCGTGGACTGTGGCCGTCGTTCGCCCCACTCGCGCGCTTCGAGTCGCCGACTGAACTCGCACGCGTATTGAACGCAACTGTGTTGCTCAAGGGAGTGCCGACCGTCATCGCGTCACCCGACGGTTCACGATTCGTGTCTGCTACCGGCAACCCCGCACTCGCGATGGGCGGCACCGGCGATCTGCTGGCGGGTATCGCGGGAACGTTGCTGGCACAGGGCATGTCGGCATTGCACGCCGGTGCCGTAGCGGCGTGGGTGCACGGTGCCGCCGCCGAGCGCGCGACCGAGTCTCATGGCGGATGGCGTGGCGTGACTATGGATCGCCTCATCGACGCACTGACGAACGTCTGGCCGCAAATATTTTCAGGCTTGCCCGCCACGCCGCAATCGCTGCTTGACCTGCCCTCCATACCGGTTCAATGACCGATCGCACGCCGTCACCTGTCGCACTCGGTCCGGGCCGCGAGTTCGCGTCAATCGCGCGCTGGGTACGGCAATGGGGAGCGCGCGCGCACGGTATCGGCGATGACGCTGCGATTCTCGATGTGCCGGTGGGTACGCGACTCGTCGTCAGCACCGACACAACGACCGAGGATGTGCATTTCTGGCGCTCGTGGCTCACACCGCTCGAAATCGGCTGGCGCGCCAGCATGGCTGCACTCTCCGATCTGGCCGCCATGGGCGCGGAACCACTTGGCGTGCTTATCGCACTCGGTGCGCCGGAATCATGGGATAGCGCGCTCGATGAAGTGCTGCACGGCGTGGGCGACGCTTGCGCTGCGGCGAAGGCACCAATCATCGGTGGCGACACGACCCGCTCGCCGGTACTCACGCTCAGCATCACAGTGCTCGGCACGACCACCAACCCCATGCGCCGGGATGGGGCGAAGGCGGGTGACCTGATCTACCTGACCGGAAGTCTTGGCGGTCCCGGCGCTGCACTCGACGCCTGGCTGGCTGGGCGCCAGCCGGTCGCCACACACCGCGCACGGTTCGCGAGACCCGTCGCCCGACTTGGAATGGGCGCGTGGTGCGCGGCGAACGGCGCTACGGCGGCAATCGATGTGTCAGATGGTCTGGTGGCAGACGCAGGCCACATCGCGGCAGCGTCGGCCAAGCACCTGGTAATCGAACTTGGATCGATTCCGCTGCTTGGCGGTGTGCTGGCGCGAGATGCTCTCGCCAGCGGTGAGGAATATGAGTTGCTCGTGACTGGACCGGCCGGAATGGATGTGGCCGCACGGGCGGCGCGCATTGGAACGCTTACGCCAATTGGCAGAGTGAGCGCGCAAACATCGGCCGATGGGCCAGTTGTCACAGTAAAAGACGGCCCACGGCGCGTTGACCCTCCAGCCGGTTACGACCACCTTTCGCCGCAATGATGACGCTCATAGCTGCGCTGGCGCTCGTCCTGGTCACGATCCCCGTGGTTGCGGTTGTGGTCTTCGCCGCGTTTCTCGGCGTTCCGATGCGGCACGGCAGCATCTACGAAAAGGCGCAGTGGTTCTGGGCGAAATCGCTCACTTTGGCCGGTGGCGTGCGAACCAGGATTCATGGCCTGGATCGCATCGAGGAAGACGCCGCCTGCGTGTACGTCGCCAATCACGTCAGCTGGTACGACGTGTTCGTGCTCGCGAGCGTGCTGCCGCGCTGGAGCTTCGTGGCCAAGGCCGAGTTGCGGAGGATTCCGATCTTCGGTCGCGGGGCTGAAGCCGTGGGAACGATTTTTGTCGAACGAGAGAATCGTCGGGCGGCCGTCAAGATGTACGACAAGGCCGCGATCCGAATTCGTGAAGGCGCCTCGGTGGTGGTGTACGCCGAAGGCACCCGCGGCGACAACTACGCGCTCAGGCCATTCAAGAAAGGTCCGTTCGTGCTGGCAATTCAGGCCGGTGTTCCGATCATTCCCGTGCTGATCATGGGCACGCGCGAAGTGATGCCGCGCGGACAGTGGCTGGTGAATCCCGGCGTCGTGAATCTGCATTTTCTGGATCCGATTCAGACCGATGGATTGACCTTCGCCGATCGCGAGCTGTTGGTCGCTCAGGTGTGGACGAGCATGGCCAACGCACTGCAGTCGTTGTACGGCATCGAAAGCGATCGTCGCAACGTGATCGGCACCGAAGAGGTGCACGAGACGCGCCCGAAGTCGACCGGCGCCGGCGTCGTAACGCAGTAGACTCCCGCAGGTTGCAGGACCTTCCGCCCTTCTCCGAACTCCCGAAAAATGTCGACCATCATAGACATCACCGCGCGCGAAATTCTCGACAGCCGCGGCAACCCCACCGTCGAAGCTGACGTCACCCTCGACAGCGGCATCGTCGGCCGCGCGGCGGTGCCGAGCGGCGCGTCGACCGGCGAACGCGAAGCGGTGGAGCTGCGCGACGGCGACAAGTCTCGCTACCTCGGCAAAGGTGTACTGAACGCGGTGCAGGCGATCGAAGAGCAGATCGCGCCGGCGCTGGCCGGCATGTCGGCGCAGGATCAGATGGGTGTGGACAACGCGATGCTCGAACTGGACGGCACGCCGAACAAGGGCAAGCTCGGTGCGAATGCGATTCTGGCCGTGTCACTCGCCGTGGCGCGTGCCGCCGCCGACGATGTGGATATGCCGCTCTGGCGCTATCTCGGTGGCCCGCTGGCGCGCACCATGCCGGTGCCGATGATGAACATTCTGAACGGCGGCGCGCACGCGACCAACACGGTGGACTTTCAGGAATACATGATCGTCCCGATCGGCGCCGAAACATTCCGCGACGCGCTGCGCATGGGCGCGGAAGTGTTTCACGCGCTGAAGAAAGTGTTGGTGAAGCGCGGACTTTCCACCGGCGTCGGCGACGAAGGCGGCTTCGCGCCCGACCTCAAGACCGACGAAGACGCGCTCAAGCTCGTGATCGAAGCGATCGAGTCGGCCGGCTTCGCGCCGGGACAGGAGGTCGCCATCGCGCTGGATTGCGCAGCCAGCGAATTGTTCAGCAATGGCAAATACGACTTCAAGAAGAGCAAGGCAGGCAATCTCGAAGCGCAGGCCATGATCGATATGTACGCGCGATGGATGGAGAAGTATCCCATCGTGAGCATCGAGGACGGTCTGGCCGAGAATGACTGGGATGGCTGGACGGCGCTCACGGCGCAGCTGGGGACGAAGGTGCAGCTGGTCGGCGACGATCTGTTCTGCACCAACTCCGAGATCCTCGCCAGGGGTATCGAGAACGACGTGGCGAATGCGATTCTGGTGAAGGTCAATCAGATCGGCACGCTGACCGAAACGCTGATGGCAATGGAGCTGGCGCGCAGTGCAGGGTATGCCAGCATCGTGTCGCATCGCAGTGGCGAGACGGAAGACACGTTCATCGCCGATCTCGCGGTCGGCACCGGCGCTGGTCAGATCAAGACCGGCTCCGCCAGTCGCACCGATCGTGTGGCCAAGTACAATCAGCTGCTGCGCATCGAAGAAGCGCTGGGCGACGCGGCCGAGTATCCCGGCGGCGGCGTGTACGGTCTCTGATGCATCCGAGCATCGTTCGTACGGAGAACTGAGTGGCGCGCAAGCAGCTCACTGAGGACGATCCGCCGAAGAAGCGGCGGCCCGTGTTCTTCGCGATGAAGCTCGCGTTCTGGATCGTGGTGGCGTACTTCGCTGTGCAAGGCGGTGAGTATGGCACCAGCGATCTGGTGCACGTGCGCGGCCGTATCAACGAATCGAAGTTGGCGATCGACTTGCTCAAGCGTCAGGTGGATTCGTTGAGCGCGCAGAAGAAGGATGTGATGACGAATCCGGCGGTGCAGGAGCGTATCGCGCGGGAGGAATTCGGGATGGTGAAGGGTGACCGGGAGCTGATCTATCATGTGCTCCGGCCCGACTCCGGAGC
>JANMWU010000617.1:0-3367 GCA_031380785.1 Gemmatimonadaceae bacterium | reverse complement strand
ACGCCCCGATTCGCAGCAAAGGATACGCGGCGAAAAGCTCCCCTGCCCCGGCAATCGCTACGACAACGAAACCGGCCGCAAGGTTGACGAGTTGCATGATGATCGAGGAACCGGTCGCGGCGACCGGTGACGCTCCCGCTTTCTTCGCGAGCAGCGCCATGGCGCCGATGGACCACACCTTGCCCGGCACATACTTGCCGAGGCTCGACACGAACCAGATCCGCGCCGCATCAATGCTTCCGATGGGGCTGTTCCATCGGCGCAGAAGCAATCGCCACGACGAGATCAGTATCGCGTAACCCGCAAACACGCACGCGCTCGCGATCGACAGGCCGATCCAGGATGGATGAAGCTCGGCTGCACTAAGTCGAATTGCATCCCATTGCGCCGCGACGAATCGAACGACGACGACGACGATGGCGACAGCGATCGCGCCTCGCAGCATCGTCCGCCAGTCAGCGCGCACGCACGATCCTGCGTCGCGCGAGCTCGTACACATCCCGATACCGCTCGGCGACAGCAGCTGGTGATACCAGCGCCATCATCTGCGCGCGACCAATCGCTCCCATCGCCGCGTGTCGCGCCGGGTCGTGAATGATTGCGCGAATAGCAGCGCTCCAGGATGCGGCATCATCGAATGAGTCGAGCAGCATTCCCGATTCACCGTCACGCACGATGTCAGGCAGGCCGCCCGATCGCGTCGCAATGACGGGCGTCTCGCACGACAGAGACTCGGCGGCCACCATACCGAATCCCTCTTCGCGCGACGGAACGAGAGTGCAACTGGCTTGCGCGTAGAACGCCGGCATGGCGTGGCGTGGCTGTTCCCCGTGCCAGGCGATGCGGTGCGCAGTGCCCAGTTGCGCGCCGAGCGCACGCAGCATGCCGGCATCGGGTCCGTCGCCGACGACGTCGAGATGAATGGCATCGGGCAGCTCTGCCAACGCGCGGACCAGCACCGTCGGATTCTTCTGCGCATTCAGTCGTCCGACGAATAGCAGCCGTGCAGGCAGCGCCCGAATCGCCGCCTGCGCCGTGAACTTTGTAAGATCAACCGGCATCGGTGCCACCGTCACAGGAGCAGCGCAGAGCGGCCGCAACCGGCCAGCGAGCCACTGGCTGACGGTGGTGACGGCCGCGGCGCGTCCGAGTGCAAAGGAAGCGAGCGACGCCGTGTATCCGATCGCCATACGTGCATCACTACCGTGCGACGTGACGACCATCGGCACGCGGGCGCGCTTGGCTACGCGACCGACGGCAAGCGCCGCCGGAAACCACCAGTGTGCATGCACGACGTCGATGTCGCCGCTGGCCAGGCGGTACCGCGTCGCGCGGCGGAGGGCGCTGATCAGTCGCCACATCGCGCGCTTCGATCGCATGGATGACTTGACCTGTTCCGCCATGGTGCCTGTGTACGCCAGCGTCTCTTCGGCTTCGGTACCGTAGTGCACGCGGTGCACATGGACGCCGTCGACGACATCACGCTCAGGAAGCCCCGCCGCGTGCGGTGCGATCACTTCGACGGTGACGTCAACGGTGGACAGTGCGTGCGCGAGGTCGAGCAGGAAGCCGCCAGCGGCGTCTCCGCTTGCCCGCGGGAAATTGTGCGTGACGAAAAGGACGCGACGAACCGTCACGACTGATCGGTGAGGCGCCTCTCGTCCATCTCGCGGCGGATCTCGCGCAGTTCCGCGCGCTGCACGGCAACCATTTCGCCAATGAAACCGCCGACGAACAGCACTGATCCAACGATCACGCAGGTTTCGATCAGATTCAGCATCGGACGGAAACCGACACCGGCGAAGACACGAATTCCGATTGCGACCAGTCCGGTGAGCACGCCGAGTGCGAACAGTGCTGCACCGAGCATACCGAAAAACAGCATCGGCTTGCGGCCGAACCGCAATTCGAACCACACCGACAGCATATCCATCACACCGATGGGAATGCGACCGATTCCGAATTTCGACTTGCCGGCGTTGCGTGGATACAGCGGCACCGGAATCTCAGTCACGCTGAAGCCTTCAAAATGCGCGATCACGATCATGTAGCGATGCCAGTCCGGGCGGATCGGCAGCGCGTTCATGATTTCGCGGCGATAGGCCTTCACACTGTTCAGATCTTTCACCGGCACGTCGAACAGCGATCGGCTGAGGCGATTGTAGATGCCGCTCACGAACGCCTTCTCGTATTTCCCTTCCTTGAATCCGGTGACCATATCCGCAGTGTTGGCGAGGATCGGCGCCACCAGTCGAGGAATGTCTTCGGGCCTGAACTGCAAATCGGCTGGATAAAACACGAGAATCTCACCTCGCGAGTTCAGCCATCCGGTGCGCAGCGCATCGGCAATTCCACGTTGCGTGCGATGGCGCACCGCGCGCAGAAAGGGATACTGCTCCTGGAGTCGCTGCAGCACGGCCCACGAATCATCTTTGGATCCGTCCTCGATCACAATCACTTCGTAGCGTTCAGATCTGCCGCGGAACGCCGCGTCCACCTGTTCCATGAACAGCGGCAGATTCTCGGCTTCGTCCTTCGCCGGAACCAGTACGCTGACATCGACGCCGCTGTCAAGTTTCGCACGTGACGCCGGCGACGCCGAGCGCGCAGATGCGGTCGTAAGGCTTGTGGTCATACGCGCTTCCGCATGCGCGCTGAAAGCACGCCGAGCTGGTCGCGATACTTGGCGACGGTGCGCCGGGCAATGACGACGCCGCCCTGCTTGAGGATGTCCACGATGGCCTGATCGGTGAGCGGGTCCTTGGCATCCTCGGCATCAACCAGCTTCTTGATCTGGTCTTTGATACCCCGGGCCGAGACGTCGTCGCCGTCGGTGGTGGAAAGTCCTGACGAGAAGAAGAACTTGAGCGGGAGCACGCCGCGCGGAGTCTGCACGAACTTCTCGTTCGTGACGCGGCTGACGGTGGACTCGTGCATGCCGATCACTTCCGCGACTTCGCGGAGCGTGAGCGGCTTGAGATGCTGCACGCCTTTCTCGAAGAAATCACGCTGGCGCTCGACAATGTAGTTCATGACTTTCAGCATCGTCTGACGGCGCTGCTCGATGGCCTGAATCATCCAGTGCGCGGAATTCATCTTGTTGGCGATGAAGTCCTTGCTCTCGGTGTCGTATTTCTTTTTGTCGCGCGCGATGTCCTGGTAGGTTCGACTCAGTTTCAGGCGCGGAAGGTTGCCGTCGTTGAGATACACGACATACCGCCCGTCTACCTTGTCCACGACGAGGTCGGGGATGATGTAGTGCTCGTTGTCCGGCGCGTACTTGAGGCCGGGCTTGGGATCGAGCTTGGCGATCTGGTCAGCCACCGACTGCACCTCGGAGACAGCGATGCCGAACCGCTTCGCCATT
>JANMWU010000606.1:0-10044 GCA_031380785.1 Gemmatimonadaceae bacterium | reverse complement strand
TGCCACTGCGCACGCTCAAGGACCGTTCGCAGGAGCACATTCGCGCCGAGATTCTGCGCGCCGACTCGCTGGCCACGTCGATTGCGCCACGGTTGGCGCGGGAAGTGGCGGCGGCATTGCCTGTGGCGCCGCGCGCGTGATCGCGTGCGACGCGCGGACTGAGTCGGCGCAATGTTCATGACACCGTGGCTGTGGGTCGTCGTTGTAGCGTTCTTTGTGCTCGTCTGGACGTGGCTGTTGTATCCACTGGTCATCTGGCTCGCGTCACGCTGCGTTCGCGTTCCGGCACGGATCGAGCCGACCGAGCTGCCGCGCGTGACGGCAATCGTGGCCTCGCGTGACGACGCGGCGACAATCGCGGCGCGGGTCGCGGATTTTCTGCGCGCTGACTATCCCGCTGATCGCCTCAACATCGTCGTGGGTCTCGACAGCACTGGTGCGCCGAGCCTCGATGAGATTCGAGCCGCGTGTGGCAAGGGCAACGTGCTGGTGGTGGCGGCCAGCAGTGCGGGTGGCAAGGCAGCAGGGCTGAATGCCGCAGTGAGTGCTGCAGATGGCGACGTGCTGGTATTCAGTGACGTGCAGCAGCGGTTCGCACCGGATGCGATTCGTGTACTGGTTTCGCGGCTGCATTCGGACGCACGCATGGCGGCTGTTGGCGGCGCATTGCAGCTGCCTGGCGACCGCGCTGGCGGGAGCGGGCGATCACCGGTGGAGTGGTACTGGTTTCTGGAGCGTGTTCTCCGCTCGGCAGAAGCGCGACTGCACTCGGCGGTTGGCGTGAGTGGCTCGATCTACGCGATGTGGCGCCGCGAGTGGCAGCCGATGCCTGACCAGCTGATTCTCGATGATCTGTGGCTTCCGATGCGTCTGGTACTGGCAGGGCGTCGGGTGGGATATGAACTGGATGCCAAGGCCTGGGATGCGCGGAGCACGACTGCCGCGCAGGAGAAGCTGCGGAAGGTGCGCACGCTGACAGGAAATTTTCAGCTGGTGGCATGGTTGCCGATGCTGATGTTGCCTGTGCGCAATCCGATCTGGCTGCAGTTCATGAGTCACAAGGTGCTGCGGTTGCTGACGCCGTGGCTGCTGATCGCGCTTAGCGCGGGCGTGGTCGGCGCGAGCTGGAGTCTTGCATCATCGCGGATCGGGCCGGTGCTGCTTACGATTACTGCGGCGACGATGATTGCGATTCTTCTGACGCCCAGGACGCGCGGTGTTGCGGTGCGGACGGCGGTGTGGGGTTGGTCACTGCAGATGGCAGTCGTGCAAGCAACATTGAACGGTTTGCGCGGGAGGTGGGATGTCTGGAAGTGAGCGCGCGGCGTTGCTCGAACCGCCAAGCGAACCGGAATCAGGTTCGTCGTCGCCCAATCCCACGACACCTGGCAGCATAGAGCACAATCAGTCACTGGCCACCGGCGTGATGTGGCAAGGTGCGCTGCGTTGGATGTCACAGGTTCTGGCGTGGACTGCAACCATCGTCGTTGCGCGCAAGTTATCGCCGTACGACTACGGTATTGCCGGCTCGGCCACCGTGCTGGTTGGAGTCTTTTCGCTCCTTACTGACGGCGGACTCGCGCGCGCGCTGGTCATGCGGCGCGACCGCGACGACCGTGTAGTCGAGGGGATGCATGGTGCATCGATCCTTGCCGGTATCGGCATCGCGCTGGTAATGCTCGGCATCGCGTACCCGCTGGCGCAGTTTTACGCCGAACCTCGCATCACTGCAGTCGTGATGGCGCTGTCGATCGTAATGTTGCTCAGCGGTGCTACGGCAGTCCCGCTGGGTGTCATGCAGCAGCGACTGCAGTACAAGCAACTCGCCGCAATCGATTTCGCCCGCGCATCGGCGCAGGCGCTGACTGTGCTCGGATGCGCCGTGAGGGGCCTCGGCTATTGGTCGCTCGCGATCGGTTTGATCGTCGGCTATCTCGTCGCGTTCGCCGGCGCGCGATATTTCGTCCGACTCACGCCACGACGCCCGACGCGCGCAGTTGTAGGCCCGACAATCCGTTACGCATCGCAACTGGGCCTGAGCGGCATTGCGTGGTACCTGTACGCGAACGCTGACTTCGCCGTCGTCGGTCGGGTTGCCGGACTCACAGCCCTCGGCTACTACCAATTCGCCTGGAATGTCGCGCAACTGCCGGGCGAAAAACTGGCGAACGTGTTGCAGGCGGTAGTTTCGCCGTTCTTCGCGTCGATCGGCAACGACCGGGTGGCAATGCGACACTACTTCCTGATCCTGTCGGAACTGCTGGTCTCGGTGATGTTCCCGATTCTGGTGGGATTTGCCCTCGTGAGTCCGATCGCCGTGCCGATTCTGTTCGGTGCGAAGTGGATTGTGTCGGTTCCGGTAATGCAGGTTCTGGTGATCTGCGCGGCGCTCTCCTGTGTTTCGCTTCTGAGTCAGCACGTGCTGAGCGCGACAGGACAAGCGAGCGTGGCCGCCAAACTGAATCTGTCAGCGCTGCTGATTCTGCCGGTACTTTTCTACATCGCAGCGCGGCTGGCCGGACCCCTCGCGGTCGCCTTCGTGTGGCTTGCTGCACAGCCCGTACTGGTGACGGTTCCGCTGCTGCGCCTGCGCTCTACCATCGACCTTTCGCTGGCACAGTACCTGACCGAGTTGCGCGCACCGGCGATATGCACCGTGCTGATGGCGGCAAGCGTTCTCGTCGCGACACCGCTGCTCACCTCCGTGGCCCCGATCGTGCAATTGACGGGGCTGATTTTGCTCGGTGCCGTCGTGTATGTCGCATCGATGCTCCTCCTCTTCAGGCAGCACGTCGACGCGATTGCCGCGGTGTGGCGTAATCGGTGACCAGTGATCCTCGTATGTCAGCGCAGACTTCGTACGTATTTCGGGCCGGCGAGGATGAACTTGCGCCAACGGTGCCATTCCTCGAATACTGCGTAGTGATCCCAGCGAAGAACGCCAGTGCTTTCATCGGGCGGGCGCTCGCATCGGTCGATGCGCAAGCTGTTTCGCCACTCGAGGTCGTCGTGGTCGACGACGGCTCGACTGACGATACAGCTCAGATATGTCAGGCACATGGCGTTCAGGTCGTGCGGCTCGGTCAGTCGCGCGGCCCCAGCGCGGCGCGCAACGCCGGCGTCGCGGCGACAACCGCGCCCGCCATCGCCTTTCTCGATGCTGATGACGAGTGGTTGCCGGATCACGCACAGGGACTGCTGCGCACACTTTCAGTAGACGGCGTCACATTCGCTGCGAGCGATGCCGAGCGCTTCGGTTCGCAGAACGGGCTCGTTCCCCATGGATTGTCGGACGGCGCTGGACTCGATCTTCCCGATCTGTTCATCCTCGAGAATCCGATCATTCAGTCGGCGGTGATGATTCGGCGGACGGCATTCGATGCAGTCGGCGGCTACGATGAGGCGCTGCGTTATTCCGAGGATTACGACCTGTGGTACCGCATGCTCGACTTCGGGCGATTCGGCTACGTCGGTGCAACGACCGTTCGGCGTCGCATGCACGCCGGTCAGCTTACGGCGACGCATCGTCCGGAACTGGTGCGGTCGTGGTCCGAGGTTCGCCGTCGCATGTTGAGCTTGCGTCTCTGCAGTGCCGGCGCCGCAGACCGTGAACGCGTGCTGAGACTGCTCCACGTAGCCGCGAAAATGGAGCTCAACTGGGCGGTCTGGACGGGAGACAAGTCAATGCTTCGAATTGTGCGTTCTGAACTTTCGCTGACTGATTCGCATCTCAAGCTGGACAATCGTCTCGTGAGCAGCGGTGGCGTGCTCGATGCGGCGAGATTTGCGTGGCAGAATGTGAGATGCGCCGGCCGCGGCGTCCTGAATTCCGTCGTGAAATGGGCTCGCTGACTGACGTCACGCGCTCGCGGCCGTCAGCCAGGGCAAACAGCGCCGACACCTCAGCACGCGCAAGGAAAGTTCGTGTACTGATTGTCGCTCCGTCGATTCGCTACCTCGGCGGTCAGGCCATTCAGGCGGGTCGATTGTACAAGCAACTCAGTCTGGAAGACTGGATTCAGGTTGACCTGCTGCCGGTCGATCCAAAGCTGCCGGCGCCGTTTGGATGGATGCAGCGCGTCAGGTATCTGCGGACGGTGGTCACCAGCGTTGCGTACGTCGCATCACTGCTCTTACGCGTGGCGCGGTATGACGTGATTCACGCCTTTTCAGCCAGCTACTGGAGCTTTCTTCTCGCACCGGTACCCGCACTTCTGGTGGGTCGACTATTCGGGAAGCGCGTGCTCATCAACTACAGAAGCGGTGAAGCGGATGACCATCTGACGCGCTGGGGGTGGCATGCGATCCCGCTCGTGCGACTGGCGCACACTGTCGTCGTCCCGTCAGGGTATCTGGTGGAAGTCTTTGGCAGGCACGGAATTACGGCAGTGCCGCTGCCGAATTTTCTGGAGCTGGCTGCGATTCCGTACCGACAGCGCGAACCTCTGCGCCCGGCGTTGCTTTCCAACAGAAACTTCGAAGCGCTCTACAACGTCGCTGATATCCTGCGCGCGTTTGCCGAAGTACAGGCCGCGCACCGTGATGCGTCGTTGATGGTCGTTGGCGACGGCCCGCAGAAACAGGCCCTTCACGAACTGTCGACGCAACTCGGTCTGCGCAACGTCGTTTTCACCGGCCCGGTCGCGCCATCGCGAATGGCGGACTGCTACGCGGCCTGCGACATTTACGTCAATACGCCGACGATCGACAACATGCCGAATTCGGTGATAGAAGCGTTCGCGGCCGGACTGCCGGTTGCGACCAGCGACGCCGGAGGCATTCCATACATTGTCCGCAATGGTGAGAACGGACTCCTTGTCCCGTGCCGCGATACAACTGCGCTTGCAAATGCGGTGCTGTCACTGCTCGCGGATCCGCAGCTGGCGCGGCGTCTTGCGGCGCAAGCGAGGTCAGATGTACTGTCGCGATATACGTGGGACGTGGTGCGCGACCAGTGGCGCACGATGTACACGGCGCCTGGGCTTGCAAGCGCGTAGCGTGTCGTGAGCTTGCGAAAATTTCGTGGCCGAAGTCTGCCGGAAATTCGTGATCGGCTCGGACAGCTCGCTCGCGCGATGGCGGAGCGGCGTGGTGTGATACCGGTCGTTGTGCTGCCGTCCGGTATGTCAATGCAACCGGCACTGGTATGGGGCAGTGTACAGGCCGATGAAATCAGGACGCGTCTTCCGGCATCGAGCCAGAAAGCAATCGTGGCCGCTGCCGATCGTGTGGTAGGTGGGACTTTCGACCTGCTCGGCCTCAGCCAGGTGAGTTACGGAATTCCGGTACGATGGCAGTTCGATCCGCTTTCCGGACGCGAGGCGGCGCTCGATCACTGGAGCCGCGTTCCGTACCTGGACTTCGAGCGGGTTGGCGACCATAAGATCACCTGGGAACTGAATCGCCATCAATGGTTGATTACGCTTGGCCAAGCCTGGGTGCTGACTGGCGAAGCGCGCTACGTGGCAGTCGCGACACGGCTGGTGCGCGAGTGGCTCGAAGCCAATCCACCGAAGCGTGGCATCAACTGGTGCAGTGCGCTGGAGATGGCGTTCCGGGTGCAATCGTGGATTCAGGCACTCCGACTCTTCGGTGGAGCGCCTGACTTCCCGCTCATGCTGAAACGCGACATGGTTGCGTCGGCGGCGCTGCAGATCGATCACATCACGCGGAACCTGTCCACGTGGTTCAGCCCGAACACGCATCTCACCGGCGAAGCAGCAGCGGTGCTCGCGGCAGGGTGTGCGTGGCCCGAGTTGCCGGGCGCAGCGCGGTGGCGGAGCCTTGGCTGGAAGGTCCTCTGTGATGAGTGCACCAGGCAGATACGCGCAGATGGCGTGTATTTCGAGCAGAGTGCGTGGTATCAGTCGTACACAGTGGACATCTATGTGCTTGGCGTGAGCCTGGCTCGCCGTGCCGGGCTCACCATCCCGTCCGGTATGCTGGAGCGAGTGCGACTTGCCGCCAACGCGTTACAGGTAGTAACGCGGCCGGACGGCACAATTGCGCGGCTCGGCGACGACGATGGCGGTCGGCTGCTCCCATTCACAAAGGCCGAATTCGGCGACATGACCGACTCACTGTGGCGCGCCGCGTATCTGTTCGACGACGCAGCCCTGATTCCGCCCGTCGATTCTGGCCGGGAGGCGCTGCTTTGGCTCGAAGGCACTGCAGCATTCGACGCGATGGCTCGGCGCCAGCCTTCCCCTGACGGACGACGCAGCGTGGCGCTGCGAAGCGGCGGTTGGATTGCGATGGCCGAGGCTGGCGCCGCTCGAACACTCGATCACTGGCTCGTGTTCGACGTCGGGCCGCATGGCGCGCTCAGTCACGCGCACTCGCATGCCGATGCGCTCGCCATCGATCTGACGGTGCGTGGGGTGCCGATGCTGGTCGACCCTGGAACCATGTCCTACGTAGGTCAACATCGACGTCGATACCGCAGCACAGCGGTCCACAACACGGTGACCGTGGACGGTACCGACTCGTCCGAGCAAGGGGCATCGTTCAACTGGCGAAGCGCCACCGATTCGCAGTTGGAAGGTTTTGGTGTGATGCCCGGCGCAACGTTCGCGGCGGCCTCGCACGATGGCTATCGTCGCCTTGCCGATCCGGTACGGCACCACCGCACAATACTTCGTCTCGACCGGCGCTACTGGATCATGCTCGACAGACTCGACGCGGCTGCCACCCACCAGATGGCTTTGACGTTCCAGGCCGCGCCGAATGTGCGTGTAGCCAAAGTGGTCGAGGGGCAATTCACATTAAGCAGCCCGAACGTCACCACATATCTGGCCCACGATGCGCAACTGACCGGCGCAATCGAGCGGCGCGCGGTGTCGCCGGCGTACGCACTGGAGCAGCGCGCTGATGCGATCGTCGTCGCAGCCACGACGTCCGGGCCCACAGTCGTTTGTTCCGCTATCAGTGCCGACGATGAAGCCGGGCCGATTGCAGTGCAACACGACGCGGGCCGAAACACATGGACTCTCACGCATCGCGGCGGACGCGATCTCATCGCGGCTCCCGCGGGTACGCCGGTGACGCTCGGCCCTGTCCGGTTCGATGGCACTGTGCTGGCGTTGATCGATGCCGAACAACCTCACACGATCGTGGCGGCTGGCTCCGGCACCGTCCATCTTGCGGGGCAAGCAGTTACGCTGCGTGCCAACGACGTCTTCGTTGCGCACTGTGCGCCGGACGGAACCTGGACGACGGAGTCCTGAACGATGTGCGGCATCTGCGGTATCGTCATCCCTGAATCATTGCAACGCGATGTCGATGCGTCGCGACTCGTGCGCATGCGCGACGCGATGGCGCATCGTGGCCCGGATGGTGTCGGAGCGTTCGTGGACGGCCCGATCGGCCTCGGTCATCGCCGGCTGAGCATCGTTGATGTCGCACATGGCGCGCAGCCAATGTCCACCGACGATGGGCGTTTCACGATCGTGTATAACGGCGAGGTGTTCAATCACCCGACACTCATGGCACAGCTGCAGGCCGACGGCATCTCGTACCACACGCATTGTGATACCGAGACGGTGCTTTACCTGTACGCGTTGCAAGGTCGTGAGTTCGTGAAGCATTGCCGCGGCATGTTCGCGATTGCGATCTGGGACCGCAGCGAACGCACTCTCACGCTGGCGCGTGATCGGTTCGGCGTGAAGCCACTGTACTACGTGCACGCGGCCGACGGCACGCTGTATTTCGCATCGGAGATCAAGTCACTGCTCGCCGCTGGCGCCACGCATGCCGTGCTGGACATGGCATCCTTGCCCGACTTCCTCGCCAATCACGCGCCGAGTGGCGTGGATACGATGTTCGCCGGCGTGAAGCGCCTTCCACCCGGGCACACGCTGCGCTGGCAGGACGGCACGATCGATATTGTGCGCTACTGGGATCTGTCTTTCGCGCCCGACGCCGCGCTGGCGCGCGCGAGCGATGCGGATCTGGTGGCCGAGTTCTCATCGCGCTTTGAAGAAGCCGTGCGGCTGCGCCTCATGGCTGACGTGCCGCTTGGCATGTTCCTCTCCGGCGGCATCGACTCGGCGGCGATAACGGCTGTCATGAGCGACATGGTCGATGGCCCGATCAAGACATTCTCGGTGGCCTTCGCCGAACGCGAAGCGAACGAACTGCACTATGCGCGGCTTGTGTCACAACGATATCGTACGGAACAGCACGAGATCGTAGTCACACCGGAACAGTTTTGGGATGCAGTGCCCGAGCTGATCTGGCACGAGGATGAACCGATCGCGCATCCGAGTTCGGTGGCGCTGAATTTCGTGTCGCGACTCGCCGGCGAGCACGTGAAGGTCGTGTTGACGGGCGAAGGCAGCGACGAGACACTGGCCGGTTACAATCGCTATCGCGTGACGATGGCGAACATGACGCTCGGCGGCATGTGGGAAAAGATCGTACCGAACGGCGTGCGTCACGCGCTCAGTGCTGCCATCGGCGATGTCGGGAGTGCGGGCCTGCGTGGCAAACTCGCGCGGACATTTCTGGCCCGCCCGGCCAACCTCGATGCGATGTATTTCGACAATTTCGCGGTCTTCGCCCCTCAACGCATCGCGTCAATTCTCACCGCCGATGCGCGCAGCGCAATCGCCGGCATCGACGCTTACAAGGCGTATCATGAGGCGATCGCGCGCAGCGATGCACCGACGCTGCTGGGCAGGCTGCTCTACGCGGACACCAAGACGTATCTGCACGAACTGCTCATGAAGCAGGATCAGATGAGCATGGCTGCATCGATCGAAAGCCGGGTGCCGTTTCTGGACCATCCGCTGGTGGAGTTTGCAGCGCGGATGCCGGAGCGGATGAAGCTGCGCGGTATGACGACGAAGTGGATACTGCGCCAGGCGATGAAGGATCGACTGCCCGAGGAGATTCTTTCGCGCAAGAAGATGGGGTTCCCGGTTCCTGTGGGCCGCTGGTTCCGCGGCGAATGGCAGCATCTGCTTCACGAATTCGTGACATCGGACCGCGCCCTGGCTCGCGGATTGTTCGCGCCGGATGCCGTACGGCGTATTGTGCGCGGCCACATCGGCGGGGAGAATCACGCCGAGCGTCTGTGGGCGCTCCTCACGTTCGAGCTCTGGCAGCGCATTTTCATCGACGGCGAAGACCCGGCGTCGATCAGCATGCGCCCGGCCAGGGTGAGCGTCCCGGTTTCGCGTTCCGTCGCCGCCTGAGCAACAGCCGCATGCACATACTCTGGATCAAGACCGAGCTGCTGCACCCAGTGGACAAGGGCGGCCGTATCAGGACATATCAGATGCTGCGCGCCCTCGCCCGACAGCATGAGGTGACGTACCTCACACTCGATGATGGTACTGCCGCGACCGACGCTCTGGCCAGGGCCTCCGAATACTGCACGCGCGTGGAGGCGGTACCGTTCGCTCCACCGCCGAAGGGCAGCGTCGGTTTCTACACGGCACTGTTGGGAAATCTTGTGTCACCACTGCCGTATGCGATTGCCCGTTACGAGGTGCCGGCGTTGCGCGACAGGCTTCGTGCGCTCTGCCGATCCACGAATGTCGACGTCGTTGTCTGTGACTTTCTCGCTCCGTCAATCAACGTGCCGGACGATCTCAGTGTCCCGGTCGTGCTTTTCCAGCATAACGTTGAGGCGATGATCTGGGAACGCCACGCGCATGTCGCCACCAACCCGCTCAGGACGTGGTACATGGGTGAACAGTGGCGTCGCATGAAGCGCTTTGAGGCATCGGAGTGCCGTCGTGTGGATTCGGTCGTTGCGGTGTCGCCGCAGGATGCTGAGGTGTTCCGCCGCGACTACGGCGTGACTGAAGTCCCCGACGTGCCGACGGGCGTGGATACCGACTACTTCGTTCGCCAGCCGTCGGTACAGCGCAAGGCGGGGACGATGGTGTTCACCGGCTCAATGGACTGGATGCCGAATGAAGATGGCATCGCATGGTTCGTCGACAGCATACTGCCACGCATCCGGGCCGCGATTCCGACCGCCGCTCTCACCATCGTCGGCCGCAATCCGACCGCCAAGGTGAAGGCGCTGCAGTC